>NZ_JBNGCO010000248.1:0-1908 GCF_049974805.1 Baaleninema sp. | reverse complement strand
GCCCGTTTCCCTCAGTGACGGTGATAGTCCGTCCCTGTGTAACCGTGAGAAACATAGGAGGCCAACATCAGGATTATCACTCCGGGTAAAACCTCCCCGTCGCTCCCATCGAACGGGGTTGCCGGAGGTAAGTGACTCGCTACGCCGCAAGGCGGGCGGGAGAAGGGCTTGAGGCCGAGGTTCAGATCCGTTTTCTTCTGCTGAAGCGACGGCAGGCAGAGGATTAGGTCGAGGTGGCGTGGTCGTGGGGTGAGGATTCGCTAAGCTCTGCAACCCAGGCTCTCTGAAGCCAAGAGAGATCAAAGCACGGAAGCTCACGGAGAGCCGTGCTGGAAGCGATCACAAGTGGTTAGGCGCGGAGAGGAACTGAACAGGGAAACGAAGTGACCGAGTGAGGCCTCGCGGACGTCTCTGCGCAAGTCGCAGAGTAGGGCACTGGGAGTCCGATGCAACCGTGAGGAGTCAGCGCCGTCATAGTAGTCGTGGTCGGTCAAGCCACGACGAAGGACGACACCGTGAAAGGATGGACAAGATGCACGTTGCGGACAGGGGCACGTTCCAAGCGAAAACGACCCGGAGCCAAGAAGCGGCACCGCCAGCGCGCATAAACTGTTCTGACAGAGGAGTGGTGTAAGGTGAAGCGAATCCTTCACAGTGCTATCGACAAGGTCTACAACTGGAACAACTTGTCGGAAGCCTCGCACAAAGTGGTGCAGAACAAGGGCAGCGGTGGGATCGACCGTATGAGCGTAACGACGTGGGAGCAGAAGGAGAAAAAGCATCTCTGCGCCCTGCGCCATCGGCTCATCAACGACACCTACCGCAGCAAGCCGGTAAAGCGGTGCTACATCGACAAGCCGGGGAGCAAAAAGAGGCGGCCACTGGGCATACCCGTCGTAGCAGACCGGGTCTGCCAACAAGCCGTTCATAATGTCCTGAGTCCGGTCTTCGAAGCGTATTTCCACGAAGACAGCTACGGGTTCCGCCCCGGGCGAAGCACGCACATGGCAGCAAAGCGGGTCGAAGAACTGCGCAAGCAGGGATATCGAACAGTGGTGGATTTAGACATCAAGGGTTTCTTTGACCATGTAGATCACGAAATCCTGATGCGACTGGTTCGCCAGGTCATCAAGGACCGCCGGGTTCTTGGCCTGATACGCGGCTGGTTGAAGGCCGGAGTCATGGAGGAAGGTAATGTGCGGTATCAAACCTCCGGGACTCCCCAAGGCGGTGTGATAAGCCCGTTGCTCAGCAACATTTATCTCACCGTTCTAGACAAAGCATTGACGGCGGCAGGTTATCAATTCGTGCGCTACGCGGACGATGTGGTGATCCTGTGCCGTCGAGAAGAAGAGGCGCTCGAAGCACTGAAATACGTTCGGGAAGTCCTGGGTCGGTTGAAGTTGGAACTCAGCGAGGAGAAGACCGCCATAAGTACCTTCAAGGCTGGCTTCGACTTTCTCGGTTTCCATTTCACTCGCCGAGGACACACCATCGGATCAAAGTCCTTAAAAGCCCTGTATGCGAAAGTCCGGGAAGCGACCCGGCGCAAGCAGGGGGACCGGCCCGTTGAAGAGATAATCAAAGCCCTGAATCCGCAATTACAGGGTTGGGGAAACTATCACCGAAACGGGCAGAATGTCGGCATGTTCACCAAACTGGACAGATGGGTGCGTAATCGCCTGCGCTCCTATATCCACGGGCGCTGGCGAACGATTCGCTGGCCGAGGAAGCGCAAGCCGACAAAAGAGGAATTCGATCAGATGGGCCTTTTCGAGATGCGCAGTATAATACGGCCTCAAGCGTTTCAACTCATGCTGTTCTGAGTCCCCCGGATGGGGTAATTCACGGGGCCGCCGGATGCGGGAGAACTGCCTGTCCGGTGGCAACAGAGGGCTTGGTCTTGGC
>NZ_JBNGCO010000247.1:0-2000 GCF_049974805.1 Baaleninema sp. | reverse complement strand
CCGTCGATAAAGATGGTGTAAGAATCATGGACTATCCGGTCCAGGATGGCGTCAGCCAGGGTTTCTTCGCCGATCTTTTCATGCCATCCCCCAGGGGCAAACTGAGTGCAGAAGATTGTCGAAGCGTTCTGGTGCCTCGTTTCGACAATTTCGAGAACATCCATGGCCTGCGATTCTTTCAGTGGAGTCAGCAACCATTCGTCCAGGATCAGCAGGCCGACCTTCTTGTATTGCTTCATGACCTTTTTGTAGATGCCTTCTCCCCGGGCGACAGCGAGCTCATCCAGCAGATCCGGCAACCGTACATACCTGACCGTGTAGTAGTTCCGACAGGCGGCGATTCCGAAGGCGCAGGCGATGTAGGATTTTCCGTTGCCCGATGCTCCCATGATGATCAGGTTCCGTTTTTCCTGGATATAGGCGCAACCGGATAGCCTCAGGATCTGGGTCTTGTCCAGCTTGCGATCCGCATGGTATTCGATATCTTCAATGCTGGCCTGGGGATACCGGAACTCTGCGTTCTTAATGAGGCGCAACAACTTGTTGCTTTTGCGCCTGGCCCATTCCAGGTCGACCATGATGCCCACCCGTTCCTCAAAAGAAAGCTCACGGTATCTTTCGTCGTCCAACTGGGCCCTGAAGGATTCCGCCATGGCGGAAAGGCGCATCTCGTGCAGTTTGTTGACCGTGGTCGGACTAATCATCGTGGGGTCCTCCGTAGTAACCGGCACCCCTGACAAAGCCGTATCCGGCAGCTTCTTTTTTGGGCCCTGGCTTGCTGTCAAGTTGGTCTTGCAGTTTGTCCCTGCCGGCCCGCAAAATCGTCTGGATCGTCGTATAGCTGGGTTTGGACGTGTACCCCAGCGCATGGCGGCATGCCTTTTCGAACCGGGTGACGGAATATCTGTCCGCCAGCTTCATCAGGGATGTGCAGGTACGGTATCCCTGCTTTTCCACCTTGTGTGCCGACAGCAGGGCATTCACAACCTCAAGGGCAAAGGGCCCGATGGATTCGGCCCATTCACGGAAGGTGTCTCCGTTCATGGCAAGATACTTCCTGTGCTTCTCAGGCATGTGGTCGGGTGCAGTAACGATCTGGCCCTGTTGTCCCGAAACCCTGACGTGGCTCGCGATCCGGAGGCTCTGGTAAAAAACCTCGACGACTCTGCTGGTCACACGGACATCCACCTGGTGCCGGATGTATTCGTAGGGCACGGAATACCGGTTTCCCTCCACGAATATGTGATAATCATACTGTACGGACGCCTTCGACCAGGTGGCAAGTTCGTATGGGGAAGCAGGCAGAGGAAGCAGCAGAGCTTTTTCTTCTTGGAGAAAAGCGCTCTTCCTGCTTCCCGGTTTCTTTTGGAAGGGCTTGTCATTAAACTCTTCCAGCTTTTCGCCTATGGCACCGTTCAATTCCCGCAGCGTGAAGAACTGCTGGTTCCTCAGGGACGCGATGATCCACGTGGAGATGACGCCCACGGTTCCTTCGGCGTTGGGCTTGTCTTTCGGGCGTTTGACCCGAGCCGGGATTACCGCCGTCCCGTAATGTTCGGCCATTTCATGGTAGGTCCTGTTCAGCTTCGCCTCCGGTCGGGTCGCCTTGTCCACGCCCGTTTTCAGGTTGTCCGGAACCAGGATTCTGGGAACACCGCCGAAGTACCTGAATGCGTTGATGTGACCGTTGATCCAGCTTTCCTTGTCCATGGAGAGGAAGGCTTCCACGTAGGCGTATTGGCTGCAGGAAAGGGCGGCGACAAAGATGTATGCCGGGATTCGCTCTCCCGTTATGTTGTCGATGATATGGCCGGTTTTGCCAGCCCAGTCCACTTCGAGGGATTCGCCCGGTTTCCGCCTGATTCTGAGGGTCGCCTTGCTTATTGCGGCGTGTTTTCGGTAATACCGGCAGAACTGGCTGTACATCAATGGAAGGTCCCCGTTTGCGCGGCACTCCTCGCAATACTCGTGCCAAAGGAGACTGAGGGTAACACCGCTTT
>NZ_JBNGCO010000246.1:0-2214 GCF_049974805.1 Baaleninema sp. | reverse complement strand
TTATAGCAGAGTCGCCCTGAAAGGGCGAGGCTTTAGACCCAAAATTTCTGGTAACCTCCTCAAAACCCTATGGTTGCCACCGCCGAACTTCAAATCACCTGGGAACCCCTCCCAGACGACTACCTTTTCCCCGACGATCCCGTGGACAACATCAACCAACCCGCCCTCGCCGCCGCCCTCACCGACAGCCTGCAAGTAGCGGGACGCCTCAGCGAAACCACCTTCACCCCCAGCCACTACCCAAAATTTTGGGGTTAGAGCCTCGCCCTTCTAGGGCGACTTTTTGATTGTATAAATCTTTGTGAGTCTAAAAAAAGATTATGCCGTTTTTAGGTGATGATTCACCGCACAACTCCGCGCCGCTGGTATGGAAGCGGAGGTTTAGGTGGGGTGATGATGGGATGACTGGACGATGGCATGAGGTGACATCTTCCGGTCGCGGCGGTGCGCGTTAATTAGGAAAAGGGGAAGATACCAACGGGGTCGGGCCTCCTTAAGCATTGCGCCGATCGGTATTATTTTTAATGTTATAAACAAAATTTATAAATCATAAAATTACACCAAAAGTCTAATGCCAAAAATTCATTGGACGGACGGATTGCATCGTTGTCTGGAAGCCCGAGGTTAGTGGTGTTTGGCTTGTCATCCACAACGGCCAAAAACCGCGCCCCAGGGACGCCGAGAGAACTGGAAAACACGATCGCCAGAGGGGGCCACCTCTCGGCTGGGCGATCGCTCGATCCCGGTGGGAAGTCGTTAAAAAAACACTGTGACGATACCTTTGGCCTTTATCATGGAGTTTACGCGCAAAATGGAGAGACGCCAAAACGTTCTCCTCATCCGTTGTCGCGCCATGTAGGGCGAGACCCAACCTAACCTTTCCACAACTCAACCCCCTTCCCACCGCCCGTATCGTCGATCGAGCCGAGCCATGCCTATCTTAGAAGCCTTCATTTTCGCCACCGTCCTCTGTGGCTTTTTCGCCATCATTTGGAAACAGAACCTAATGATGAAAATCCTGGCGATGGATGTCATGAGTACCGGAGTCATCGCCTGGTACGTGCTAGTGTCGTCGCGAGACGGTTGGTTTGCGCCCATCGATACCGGACGCGAAGCCGTCGATTACGCCGATCCCGTCCCCCAAGCGGTCATCCTCACTGCAATCGTCATTGGCTTTTCCATCCAAGCCCTGATTCTCGTGGGGGCGATGAAACTCTCGCGCAATAACCCCACCTTAGAGGTTCGTGAAATCGAGAAAAACAACACGCCATGACTGCGATCGCCATTGCCTGGATTGCCTTACCGTTCTTAGTCGGCTTTAGCATCTACTTGCTGCCGGGGTTGTCTCGTTACCTCGCCCTCGGCGTCTCCCTCGTCTCCCTGGGGTACGCCATGCAGCAGTTAGTACAGCCATCTCCGGAAACCTTTCAGCTTCTCGACAGTTTCGGCGTCACCCTGACGATCGATCCCCTCAGCGGCTTCTTCATCCTCACCAACGCTCTCGTCACCCTGGCGGTGGTTCTCTACTGCTGGCACAGCGATCGACCCACCTTCTTCTTTACCCAACTCATTCTCCTCCACGGCAGCGTCAACTCCGCTTTCATTTGCGCCGACTTCATCAGTCTTTACGTTGCCTTGGAAGTCATCGGAATCGCTGCCTTTCTGCTGATTGCCTATCCCCGCAGCGATCGCTCCATGTGGGTAGGGTTGCGCTACCTCTTCGTCAGCAACACCGCCATGCTGTTTTATCTCATCGGCACGGCACTCGTCTATCAAAGCAACCATTCCTTCGCCTTCTCCGGCTTAGCCCAAGCCCCCACCGAAGCCACTGCTTTGATTTTCCTCGGACTGCTGACGAAAGGCGGAATCTTCGTCTCGGGGCTGTGGCTGCCCCTGACGCACTCCGAATCCGACACCCCCGTATCCGCCATGCTGTCGGGAATTGCTGTCAAAGCCGGTATTTTTCCCCTCGTCCGCTGCGCCCTGCTCATTGAAGAAATGGATGTCCTGGTGCGGTTGTTCGGCGTCGCCACCGCTGTCTTGGGGGTGGGTTACGCTGTCTTTGAAAAAGACACCAAGCGAATGTTGGCCTTTCACACCGTCTCGCAACTGGGTTTCGTCCTGGCCGCCCCGGAAGTGGGCGGTTTCTACGCCCTCACCCACGGCCTCGTCAAATCGGCACTCTTTCTCATCGCCGGAAACCTCCCCAGTCGC
>NZ_JBNGCO010000245.1:0-3831 GCF_049974805.1 Baaleninema sp. | reverse complement strand
CGTAACGAGCGCAACCCTTGCCCTTAGTTATACGTGTCTAAGGGGACTGCCGGCGGTAAGCCGGAGGAAGGTGGGGATGACGTCAAGTCAGCATGGCCCTTATGTCCAGGGCGACACACACGCTACAATGGTCAGTACAAAGGGCAGCGAAGCCGCGAGGTGAAGCGAATCCCAACAAAGCCGATCGTAGTTCGGATTGCAGGCTGCAACTCGCCTGCATGAAGCTGGAGTTGCTAGTAACCGCGCGTCAGCCATAGTGCGGTGAATACGTTCCCGGGGCTTGTACACACCGCCCGTCACGTCATGGGAGTCGGTAACGCCTGAAGCTGGTGGCCTAGCCCGCAAGGGAGGGCGCCATCTAAGGCGGGGCTGGCGACTGGGACGAAGTCGTAACAAGGTAGCGGTACCGGAAGGTGCGGCTGGATCACCTCCTTTCTAAGGACGAACGGGGAGGCCAGCTCAGCTGGTTTCCCGATCCCTCTGTCAGTTTGTTTCCTGTTACTACTCAGCCGTTAAGGGCTGAGGGCAATGCATAGCATTGCTCATGCACTTTAACAAGCGAAACTGCGAAGACGGCGTAAGAAGAAGAACGAAGAGCGTCAAGGTCTCCGTATCACAGAAGGAAGCTACGAAGAGCGTTCGGAGGATGCCTAGGCGTCAAGGGCCGAAGAAGGACGCGGTACACTGCGAAAAGCCTCGGGGAGTCGTGTGCAGGCGAAGATCCGGGGGTATCCGAATGGGGAAACCCGCCTGGTAGAAGACCAGGCACGGTGTGCGGGAACGCGCATCGGGGGCACGCGGGGAACTGAAACATCTTAGTACCCGCAGGAGCAGAGAGTATTCCCTGAGTAGTGGCGAGCGAAAGGGGAGGAGCCCAAACTCAAGGTGTGGAGAAGACTGCGGTCGTTGCATCTTGGGGGTAGGGGCACCAGCACGAGATGCCGCAGCATCTCGATGGAGTAAGAAACGAACCACACAGCTGAAGGACACTGGAAAGGTCCGCCAGAGACGGTGAGAGCCCGGTAAGCGAAGTGAGGGACGCTCCAGCTGGGAGCCGGAGTACCACGGGACACGAGGAACCTTGTGGGAAGCAGGGCAGACCACTGTCCAAGGCTAAATACCCTTGATGACCGATAGCGAACAAGTACCGTGAGGGAAAGGTGAAAAGAACCCCGGCGAGGGGAGTGAAATAGAACCTGAAACCGAGCGCTTACAAGCTGTCGAAGCACAATGCGGCTCATCAGAGATGGGCTGAAGGTGTGACGGCGTGCCTTTTGGAGAATGAGCCAGCGAGTTACTCTTTGTCGCGAGGTTAAGGCAGGGACAGCCGAAGCCGAAGGGAAACCGAGTCTGAAGAGGGCGAGGGTCGCGGAAGCGACACGTGGCAAGGAGTAGACACGAAACCAGGTGAGCTACCCATGGTCAGGCTGAAGCGGGGCTAACCCCCCGTGGAGGGCCGAACCTTTCTCTGTTGCAAAAGGGTGGGATGAACTGTGGGTAGGGGTGATATGCCAAACGAACTTGGAGATAGCTTGTTCTCCCCGAAATAGCTTTAGGGCTAGCCTCGTGGGATGAGTCTTGGAGGTAGAGCACTGGATGGGCTAGGGGGCGCAAGCCTACCAAACCCAACCAAACTCCGAATGCCAAGACTAAGGAACACGGGAGTCGGACTACGAATGATGAGATCCGTAGTCGAGAGGGAAAGAGCCCAGACCGTCGGCTAAGGTCCCGAAGTGCAAGCTAAGTGGGAAACGATGTGGGATTGCGCAGACAGCCAGGAGGTTGGCTTAGAAGCAGCCATCCTTTAAAGAGTGCGTAATAGCTCACTGGTCGAGCGCCTTTGCACGGAAAATATAACGGGGCTAAAGTTGACCACCGAAGCCATGGGCGGTTGAAGGGGACTTCAACCGTGGTAGGAGAGCGTCCTGTTGGCGTAGAAGCCGTACCGAAAGGAGCGGTGGAGCAGACAGGAGAGAGAATGCTGGCATGAGTAGCGAGAAACACGTGAGAACCGTGATCGCCGGAAGTCTAAGGGTTCCGACGGAAGGGCAGTCCACGTCGGGTTAGTCGGGCCTAAGCCGAGGCCGAGAGGCGTAGGCGATGGAGACCCGGTTAATATTCCGGGACCACCGGAGAGGAGCGAAGGGGGGACGCAGAGCGGTAGGTGAGCCGGGGGGTGGAAGACCCGGTGCCAAACGTGTAGGCCGGAGAAAGGGGTAGGGAAAACCGCTCCCGGAGGCCGAGGCGTGAGGGCGGGCCTAAGGGCCAGAAGTCACTGAGCCGTACTGCCGAGAAAAGCCTCTAAGCGAAGAGACTCGGGTGACCGTACCGCAAACCGACACAGGTAGACAGGTAGAGGATACCAAGGCGAACGGGAGAACCCTCGTTAAGGAACTAGGCAAAATGACCCCGTAACTTCGGGAGAAGGGGTGCCCCTGGAGGTGAAGGTCGAGACGACCGGAGCGACTGGGGGTCGCAGGGAAATGGCTCTAGCGACTGGTTATCAAAACCACAGGTCTCTGCGAACTCGAAAGAGGAAGTATAGGGGCTGACACCTGCCCAGTGCCGGAAGGTTAAGGGGAAGGGTTAGCGGAAGCGAAGCTCAGAACCGAAGCCCCGGTGAACGGCGGCCGTAACTATAACGGTCCTAAGGTAGCGAAATTCCTTGTCGGGTAAGTTCCGACCCGCACGAAAGGTGTAACGACTAGAGCACTGTCTCAACGAGGGCCCCGGCGAAATTGAACACGCGGTAAAGATGCCGTGTACCCGCAGCAGGACAAAAAGACCCCGTGGAGCTTTACTGCAACTTGGCATTGAGTTAGGATTTAGCTTGTGCAGGATAGGTGGGAGGCAAAGAAGCCGGGACGCCAGTCTCGGTGGAGCCGCTGGTGAAATACCACCCTGGCTAAAGCTTGGCTCTAACCCTGAGGCGTAAACCGGACAGGGGACCATGTCAGGCGGGCAGTTTGACTGGGGTGGTCGCCTCCTAAAGAGTAACGGAGGCGCCCAAAGGTTCCCTCAGGTGGAATGGCAACCCACCGCAGAGTGCAAAAGCAAAAGGGAGCTTGACTGCAAGGCAGACCGGCCGAGCAGAGACGAAAGTCGGGTTTAGTGATCCCACGGTACCGAGTGGAAGGGCCGTGGCATACCGGATAAAAGCTACCCCGGGGATAACAGGGTGGTGAGGCCCAAGAGTTCACATCGACGGCCTCGCTCGCCACCTCGATGTCGGCTCGTCACATCCTGGGGCTGGATACGGTCCCAAGGGTTGGGCTGTTCGCCCATTAAAGTGGCACGCGAGCTGGGTTCAGACCGTCGTGAGACAGGTCGGTCTCTATCCGCTGTGGGCGTAGGGGACTTGAGGGGAGCTGCCCTCAGTACGAGAGGACCAGGGTGGACGGACAGATGGTGAGTCAGTTGTCGTGCCAACGGCATAGCTGAGTAGCCAAGTCCGGCAGGGATAACCGCTGAAAGCATCTAAGTGGGAAGCCCGCCCCAAGAAGAGGTCCCCCACACCGGAAAGGTGGTAAGACCGCTGGGAGACTACCAGTTAGATAGGCGGGAGGTGGAAGCGCCGCAAGGTGTGGAGCTGACCCGTACTAAAGGTCGAGGGCTTCACCGAGTGATATGAAGAGGTTGGAGTTCTGGCAGCGAAACGCAGGCTAAGTGCACGGAGTCATAGGACAAGGCTCTTGGTGATAGGAGCGGTGGGGGTACATCTGGATCCATCCCGAACCCAGCAATTAAGCCCACCAGCGCCGATGGTACTTGGGAGGGGACTCCCTGGGAGAGTAGGTCATTGCCAAGAGCCTTGTCTTTTTTGTGTCTGAA
>NZ_JBNGCO010000244.1:0-1040 GCF_049974805.1 Baaleninema sp. | reverse complement strand
GGGTCAGCGTCGGGAGGATGTCACCATCAACGCGAACCGATCGGTCACTTCGAGGAATTTATGTTAGAAAACCTATTGATGGAAGCGGCTGTAAAATCCGAGTCGGGCTTTCCCTTGGCATTTACATTAGTGTATGTCGCCGGATTCATCGCGGCGGTGGTGGGCGGATCGATCGCCTGGTATAACTCCAAACGCCCCGCTGGATGGGAAGGGGCAGAACGGCCGAACATCGTCCCGAAAATCAACACCGAAGCCTCTGAAGAGGGCGACCAAGACGCTTAATTCCCCCAAGCGAAACCGTCAGCTTCAAGAAAGACGTTTTCCCACCCGAACCGTTCGAGACCCCTATCCACTGTTACAATATCGAGCGGTTCGCCATTTCCAATTCGCCATTTCCAATTCGCCATTTCAAACAGGTTTCGAGTGCGCGACTCTTGAGCAAACCCATTGAATTGCTTTGGGCGTTTATCGGGTTGTTCCTCACCATTCTCGGCACGATGGTGGAGGCGTCCGTCGCCAACCCCCTGGCAAGTTTGACCCCAGAAACGACCCAAACCGTTTCCCTCGGGGTGACGTATCAAATCGGTGCCGTGTTACTCGTCGGCTGTCTCGGCGGTCCCAATGCTGGGGCGCTGTCGCAAATCGCCTACGTCACCCTCGGTTTGACCCCTTGGTTTCCCGTTTTCGCCCAAGGGGGCGGATTGGGGTATCTGTCCGAACCGTCCTTTGGTTATCTCTTGGGATTTATTCCGGGGGCTTGGCTGTGCGGTTGGTTGGCGTTTCGGAAGCCCTGTCGCGTGGAGTTTTTGGGAATCAGTTGTTTGGCGGGGTTGGCAACGGTGCATGGGGTGGGGTTGCTGTATGCGGCCCTGTTGCAACCGTCGGTTTCCGATTGGTGGGCGTCGGCGAACTTGTATTCTTGGCAACCGCTACCGGGACAGTTTGCGATCGCCTGTGCGGTTACAGTGTTGTCGTACCTGTTTCGACTGTTGCTATTTTATTAACGTTTTACGTTTTACTGAAAAGTCAGCACCCCCGGC
>NZ_JBNGCO010000243.1:0-1082 GCF_049974805.1 Baaleninema sp. | reverse complement strand
GTTCATGGGCAATTTCGGCGTCTGGCCGCGATTCCTATCTCTTTCTTATTGTGACATTGACGGTTGAGGGTCGATCGATCGGCCTCGGTTCGGATTTCCGAGGCGGTTCTGAGGCGTGACGCGGAATGTCGGGGGAAGATAGGGTACGATCGATATGGGTAGATTTCTACACTTACCGCAATCTCGCCAGACCCGAGTCCCGGAATCTTGAAGATTCTGGGACTCGGGCTTTTCTAAAAATCTCTCTTAGAGTCCTAACCAAACTCGTAAAGACTGCTCTAATCGATCGATATCGACCTTAGCTAACTGTCCGATTTTTTTGATAGCTAAGCTTCGATCGACCGTGTATAATCCTCGTTTGAACGCTGTTTCAACATTGAAACCGGCTTCTGAACACCTAGTAAGAACAAACTCACCTGGAAGAAGAGAACTCGTCCGGCTTGTTAGTGGAACAACGATAATGTCTTGCGAAATGTGCGGCTCGCTGACAACAACCGCAGGTCTGATTTTTGAACGCGATAAGTCCGAAAAAGGATACCGGACTAAGAGGACTTCATCCTTAGAGGAGTTCGTTGTAGACATCGTCCTCTAAATTGTTCCAAATCTTGTTTAAAGAAGTCTGACTAGCCTGTTGCCAAAACTCTTTCTCGTCACTGGAAAGTACGGTAACAAGCACCTGGCTTCCTTCTTCCAGTTCGCTCGATTCTAGAAGTTCGAGTTTCCCATCTCGAACCGTTGCCCAAACTGTTTTAACCATTCCCTCAATCCCTCTCGAATCGTTCTAACTTACCGAAATCTAACTTACCGAAAAATGTCGATCGCCGGGCTAACAGCACGACCTCAGTACGGGACAAAAGTGATGAACTGTAGGTTGGGTTTCCTCCGTCAACCCAACCGTAGCAAGCCTGAAGCGCGAGTGGATTGGGTAGAGCGATAGTGAAACCTAACCTACGGACTCATCAAGGCTTCAGACAACGTTTAATTTTTTGTCCCGTACTCAACAGCACGAGCCATCTCTTTAGTTTTAACCCACTTCGCCTCACTGAACTGCCAGATACCACCACAACAGCGAACCTCACGCG
>NZ_JBNGCO010000242.1:0-1204 GCF_049974805.1 Baaleninema sp. | reverse complement strand
GTCTTCAGACCGGGGAGTGTCAAAAACCACCGTCAACGAAGTGCGAATGGTGCTTCAGTGCGATCGCGTCTTGGTTCAGCGGTGTATGTGCGATGGCGGAACCACTGTTATCGTGGAATCCCGTCACGGCCACTGCCAATCCACCTTGGGATGGCGAATCGGCAATCCTCCCGTATTTGCGTTGCGCGATCCCGAAGGTTCGATCGTCGATTTAACCCTGTTCGATGTTTGGCCCGAACAGTTGTGTCGATCCTTCGAGGTGAAAACGAAGCTCGTCATGCCCGTGTGGGTCAACGAGCGTTATTTTGAAAACGCACCGTCGAAAACAGTCTTGTGGGGGTTTATGGTCGCCCATCACTGTCGCCAAGAGCGTCAATGGCAACCGACGGATACCGAACTTCTCGAACAGATTGCCAAACAACTGGCCATTGGCATTCAACAAATTCAGCTCTATCAAACTTTAAAATCAGCCAATCGCGAACTGCAACTTTTGGCCTCTCTCGACGGGTTGACGCAAGTGGCCAACCGCCGCCATTTCGATAGCATTCTCGAGCGAGAATGGCGCCGTTGCACTCGCGGACAGCATCCTCTGTCTTTGATTCTGTGCGATGTGGATTTCTTCAAACTTTATAACGACTGTTACGGTCATTTAGCCGGGGATGAATGTTTGCAAAAAGTTGCCGCTACTCTAACTCGTGTCGTCACCCGTGCTAGCGATGTCGTCGCCCGTTACGGTGGAGAAGAGTTTGCGATCGTGTTGCCCGAAACCGACGCCGAAGCTGCCTTTTTCCTCGCCGAAAGTATTTGCGATCGCATCGTCGGGTTACAAATTCCCCACAGGCGATCGTCCGTCTCTCCCGTCGTGACGCTGAGTGCCGGAGTCGCGACCCAAATTCCCCGGCCGCGATCGCATCCCGTTTCTCTCCTTGCCACCGCCGATCTTGCCCTGTACGACGCCAAATCCAAAGGCCGCAACTGCGCGCGATCGAGTCAGACCTTAACTCACGAAACCGGGTAAACCTTTCAGCAACTCTCCTTTCACAATATCCTTTTCAGAAGATATCCGGCATCTTAAAGATGCCGGATATCTAGCCTTTCAAGACCTATAAATCACCGTTTTTACTCTCTATTTATTTATGTTTTTATGTCAAAAAATATTATATAGCAATCCTTTGGAATAATTACCACCACTGTATTCAAGTAG
>NZ_JBNGCO010000241.1:0-1209 GCF_049974805.1 Baaleninema sp. | reverse complement strand
GCTTTAGACCCAAAATTTCTGGTAACCGTTCTCCACGATGAGCCGTTCCAGATACTCGATGCGATCGCTCGTATCCGGGTGCGTCGAAAGCCACGCCCAACCCGACGGCGAATCGTCCCGTTCGTGGAGTTCCCGCATCACGTTCCACAACCCATCGGCGGCGTATCCCGAAGTCGCCAAAATGCGCGTTCCCAAAATGTCCGCTTGTCGTTCTTGGTCGCGACTGTAATCGAAAAACATCAAATCGCTGAGAATTCCTCCCGCATAGGCAACCAACCCCACCACGTTACCGAACATCGTGGCGTCCACCATCCGTTGGAAGCCGTGAGACAGAACCGCGTGAGACAGTTCGTGCGCCAACAACCCCGCCAGTTCCGCTTCCGACTCCATGGCCAAAATCGCCCCGGCGTGAACGAAGATTTTTCCGCCGGGAAGGGCAAAGGCGTTCACGTTCTCGTCTAGAATCACATAAAACTCGTACTCCATTTCTCGCCCGGTTAAATCGGCCAGGCGATCGCCGATATCACTGATGTAATCCGTCACTTGCGCGTCTTCAACGAGGGGAAGTCGTTCTTGAGCGACTTCAACGAATTTTTCCCCAACAGTATCTTCCCCTTGGAGCAATAGAAACGCCAGTTTTAACGTCGGAATAGCCGCGAAGGGCGAACCCGTTGCGAAGACGCTCAACGCTCCGGTAAAAACGGAGGCGATCGCACTTTCTCGCAAGTCCGCCCGTAAATCCCGCTGAAATTCTTCAAACATTTCGTCAGCGAAGCCTCGGAAATTGTCCGCCCGAGAATGTTCCGGAAGTAAAATTGAAAATTGACGGGCGGCCATCGAAGCTTCCAGCCATTTTTCGGCGTCCGCCAGATGATAAATATACGCTTCGACGAGAGGGGCTTCGGTAGGATACATCGACGCCGCCCGTTCGAGGATTTCTAGGGCTTCTTCGGGGCGATCTCGATCGCGCAACACCGCCGCCAATCTCAAATAACCGGGGATAAATTCAGGATGTTCCTCGATGAGGAGTTCCAAGGGGACGAAAATGCGCGTTTCCAGTCCCATTTCGATTCCGGCGGTGGATTCTCGCCAATACACCGCCCCCGCTGGGGAGAGTAAATCGCGATCGGAAAACGGTTCCCGCCGTTGACTGAATTCTTCGACGGCTTCAGAAAAGGGCGGTTTGACCGAAAATTAGGGGTTTCAAGC
>NZ_JBNGCO010000240.1:0-1271 GCF_049974805.1 Baaleninema sp. | reverse complement strand
CACGAGCAACAAACGAAACCCATGACTTCAACCCAAGTCCCCAAATACGTGCAAGACTTAATCGCGCTTTATGGTGGTGAGAGCGATCGTTTCCTAGGAACCTCCGTTTTTTACGAAAAAGTCCAACCCGACACCGATCTCGAACAAGTGGCTTTGTACTACCACAAGCAATTTGTCGGCGCAGCTTGGGAGCGTACTCAATACCACCGTTGGATGGAAGGTTGGGAACTGCTCTACCAACGTCCTGCTGATAAAAAAGGCGATGTTGTCAGCGAGTTTGAAGCGGTTTACGATATTTTGGAGTCAGTTTTAGAAATGCTACTCAATCCTTTGAAAAACGGAGACTACGAAACCGCTCCCCAAAAATTAGCGGCGGCTTATAACGCCCCAGACGTCGCCGATTTCAGAATTTATGGGATTTCCGATGAAGATATTCTACAGGGACGCTTAATTATCGGCTCTCGAACCCACGGAGAAACCACAATTTTGATTCTTTTAGACGATTAACCCGTTCTCAACTCTCCTCGATCGACTATCAATTACAATAGAATTCGTCGAGAGTTCAAACAAAAGGAGGAATCTCGCTTGTCTCCGGTACGAGTTCGCCAGCACGTTAACCCCCTCAGTCGTAAATACCAACAACCCGTCGCCCTCCCCGATTGGGCGCAGATTTATCCCGATTTAACCCAACCGATGCACCTCGATATCGGTTGCGCTCGGGGTCGGTTTCTATTTGAATACGCTCAAATCGAGCCGAATTGGAACTTTCTCGGGCTGGAAATTCGCGAACCTCTGGTAGACGAAGCGAACGATTGGCGCGATCGCGCCAATCTCGCCAACCTCCACTATCTCTTCTGTAACGTCAACATCTCCATCGAACCGATTCTGAAATCTCTTCCCGAAAACCTCCTCAAACGGGTGTCGATTCAATTTCCCGATCCTTGGTTCAAAAAACGCCACCAAAAACGCCGCGTGGTTCAACCGGAACTGGTGGCGGATTTAGCGAAATACCTGGTTCTCGGTGGGGAGGTGTTTCTTCAGTCGGATGTGGAAGAGGTGGAAGTGGAAATGTGCGATCGCTTCGCCGAACATCCCGCTTTTCGCCGTACTTCTGACGATTGGCTTGCGGAAAACCCGCTTGCGGTTCCCACGGAACGGGAAATCGCCACTCACAATAAAGGCGAACCTGTCTATCGCGCGATTTTCGAGCGAGTGTGACAGCTCTCATCCCCCTGTCGTTAAGTCCCTCTCCCAACGTTGGGAGAGGGACT
>NZ_JBNGCO010000239.1:0-1276 GCF_049974805.1 Baaleninema sp. | reverse complement strand
GGTGACCGTGTTCATGGGCAATTTCGGCTTCTCGCCGCGATTCCTATCTCTTTGTTTATTTTGACATTGACGGTTGAGGAGCGAGCGATCGGCTTCGGTTCGGATTTCCGAGTGCGTCTACAGCTAAGGGGGATTGTCTGGGGAAAATGCGGTGCGATCGAGCTGAGTCTGTACTTACCGCGATCGACAAGATTTCCGGAATCTTGAAGATTCCAGAGATCTGGCTTTTCTAATTTGAATCACCCAATATTTGGGGCAATACTCTTAAAATGGATTCGCGATCGCTCGCTTGCAAGCTTCCAATATACTTCAGTACCACTTGGAGATTCAAAGTACTAAAAACAGGTTTAATCGCTGAAGGTTTAAGTAAGCCAGAACGTTGCCAATCTTGAATAATGACTTCTCCAAACCTAGCGGGAATCCTGACTCTAGAACTTACGGCCATCACGACAATATCCGAACGATTTCGATTGTAAGCCTGCGAACTGACCACGATAGACGGACGTTTTTTTGTGGTACTCAGATCGGTGAAAGGAAACTGAACGAGAACGATATCGCCAAATTTATAAGTTGTCGTAGATGGCATCGTCTTCGTTGTCCCAAACTTCTGCAAATGCGGCTTCCGAGGATTTCATGGCTGCGTTAGTTAGTTCGCGATCGAGTTCTGTTTCCAGCAATCGATCGATAAAATCTTGAACTTGGAGTTGTTGGCGTTCTGAAAGTTGTCGGACTTTTTCGAGCAGTTGTCGTTCTCGAGCGCTGATTTCGTTAAACACTGCAAAAGAAAAACACGATACTACATTTTATTTTACACGTAAAAAAACAATATTGCAAATTTTAATATCGATCGAGGCTAAACCCTGTCTTAAATTTCGTTGATATCGGACAGTGACTAGCTTTAAATTCTTATAAAAATAGCAATACAATATTGAATTAGAGTAGTTCGTGGTAGACATCTTCCTCTGAATTGTCCCAAATTTTATTTAAAGAAGTCTGACTAGCCTGTTGCCAAAACCCTTTCTCGTCACTGGAAAGTACGGTAACAAGCACCTGGCTTCCTTCTTCGAGTTCTATAGATTCTAGAAGTTCGAGTTTGCCATCTCGAACCGTTGCCCAAACTGTTTTAACCATTATCTCAATCTCTCTCGAATCGTTCTGACTTACTGCAAAACACTTGCTGGCGGGATGACTGCGCGACCCATATCTTTATTTTTAACCCACGCTGCCTCACTGAGTCGCATACCACTGCAACGGCGAACCTCACGCGATCGCCCCC
>NZ_JBNGCO010000238.1:0-1292 GCF_049974805.1 Baaleninema sp. | reverse complement strand
CTCTGCTAAAACGTGAGAATGTTAGTCCGAGAAGCCAAACTCAAAGACGGCACTGCCGAACAGTATCAAGCCCTCGACGAAGCCATCCGCACCGGACAATTCGTCAGGAACAAATGCTTGCGGCTGTGGATGGATACTCGCGGTTGTACTCGCGCTAAAATGCAAGGGCTGTGCAAGGTGTTAGCAAAGGAATTCCCTTTCGCTAAACAACTGAACAGCATGGCGCGGCAAGCCCACGCCGATCGCGCTTGGCAAGCGGTGAACCGCTTCTACAAAAACTGCCGGGAAGGGGTGAAACCCGTCGGCTATCCCAAATTCAAAAAACACAGTCGATCGGTCGAGTATAAAACTTCTGGGTGGACGCTCTCGGACGACGCTCGCACCCTCACCTTCACCGATGGATTTGCTGCCGGAACCTTCTCGTTGTACTGCGACAATGTAGCACGAGAGGACATCCTCCGCAGTAAAATCAACCGAGTGCGAGTGGTGCGAAGAGCCGATGGCTACTACGCTCAGTTCTGTCTCGATGTCGAACGCCAAGAACCCGGAAACTATACCGGAAACGCGATCGGTATCGATTTGGGACTGACGTTTTTCATCAAAGACCAAAACGATAATGCTGTCGCCTACCCTCAGTATCTCCGAAAATCGGAGCAACGATTAAAACGATTGCAGCGTCGCCTCAGTCGCAAGCACCAAAAAGGTAAAAAACAATCTGCCAACTACCACAAAAACAGAAAGCAGTTAGGCAGAGCGCACCTGAAAGTTCAACGCCAGCGTAAAGACTGGGCGATAAAACTCGCTCGGGCGCTCGTGGCATCTCACGATGTCGTGGCGTATGAAGATTTGCAGGTGCGAAATCTGGTGCGAAATCATCATCTGGCTAAGTCCATTTCCGATGCGGCTTGGAGTCAGTTCTGCGACTTTCTCGACTACTACGGAAAGGTTTGGGGTAAGGCGGTGGTGGCGGTTAATCCGGCATTCACCAGTCAAGATTGCCACCACTGCGGTCGCCGAGTTAAAAAATCCCTCAGCACTCGCACTCACGAATGTATTTGTGGGGCGAAACTGTGTCGGGATACCAACGCAGCGATAAATATCCTCAAACGAGGGTTGGAACTTCTAGGAATTAGTATTAGTACCGAAGGGCATTCGGAAACGACCTGCATTTTGCAGGGAACGCCTGGGGAGATAAACCTCTCTGCTACAAGCGGGCAACCGTTTGTAGTAAGGGTTGTCTAGGAACCAGGAATCTAGAACCGTGAGGCTTCGCCGTGAGCGTCAGCCGAACG
>NZ_JBNGCO010000237.1:0-1308 GCF_049974805.1 Baaleninema sp. | reverse complement strand
GACAGAGTTTGTAGCGAGGGGAGCGAGTGGAGTTTTTGCAGTTCGGTCTGTTTTTGAGGGTTCGATGGTTGCGGAAATTGCTGGAACGGGAGCCGTTGCGCTCAGCAGGACTGCCAAAACGGGGCTAAGTTGCCAAATCGGCCGGTAATGGTGATACATCTTGGTTCACACCTCAACACCGGCCAAATTGTACGGGAAGATTTAAGGTAGAAGCAACGACAAAACGATCGAACGATCGAATTGTCCGACAAAACGTCAAACAATTCGATCGTTCGCTGGAAATTTCACCTGGAAATTTCACCTGGAAATTTCTCTGAGAACGCTGTTCGAGAACCCTCGTTAGAAGGTGAAGGTCGTCCGCAAGATACCGACAACAGCATCGTCGTTATCTTTTTCCCCTTGGGGAGCGGTCAACCAAATCAGACCCGGCGTAATCGAGATATTGTCGTTGAGTTGATAGCGATAAAACGCTTCCAGGTGGAACGGCGTATCGTCGGCCACGGAATCGGCGTTGCTACCGTTCAACCCGCCCACGTAAGGCTCGGCACCAGCCAGAATCCCCAGCAGGTTGCCGTCTCCACCAAAGTCGGGTAACGCCAAGCCTAAACCGTAATACCAAATTTCCGCATCGTCTTTACCCGCCCCGCGAGATTCGGCATCGGTGTAACCACCGAAGGCTTTGACAGACAGGGTATCGCCCAGTTGATAGGAGGCTGCGATACCGTAAGAGTTCGTGTACAACGCCGCGTTACCGCCAAAGGGCTGCACGGCGGTGAAGGTTCCCGGCCCCAGGTCGAAAATGCCGTTGTCGCTGTTGGGGCTGTCGTTGAAGTAGGCGTGGTTGTAGGTTAAGCCCACTTGCAAGTTGGCGAAGTCGAAGGTCAACTGTCCTAACATGGAGTATTCGCCGTTGAACAGACCTTCTTTTTCGCTGGGGCTGAAGGAGTCCCCGCCGAAGTAACCGGCCGAAACCGTCAGCCAGTCGGTGGCTTCGAGGTTGAAACCGATACCGCCACCGTTGGACAAGCCGATTTTGTAAATGGGACTGGATTCGGCGAAGCTAGACAGGGCGTTGCTGGCTCCCGTGAAACCCTCGAAGTAGGGGCTGACGGTGGGTACGAAGTCTTGCCACAGGGGATAGGCGGCCGGTAAGTACACTTGGACGTTGTCGCCGATGGGGAAGTAGTACGCCAACCAGCCGATTGTAACGTCGCTGTTGCTGTTGAAGCTGTGGGTGAAAACTCCTTGGTCGAGGTTGTTGAAGTAGCGGGAGTTTCCGGCGTCGAGACGAGTCCAGAGTTGGTCGCG
>NZ_JBNGCO010000236.1:0-1405 GCF_049974805.1 Baaleninema sp. | reverse complement strand
CCATGCTCTGCAACTTTTGTCCTGTACTTAGAAAAAAGGTAGATGTCAACGAGCTAATTTTTTTATAGACGGGTTGTTTTTCTACAAACCCCCTCAAGGGGTGAAGTCTTGTATGCGAAACTTCACTGAAATTTGAGGGAGTTTACACTTGTCTAATTTATCCTTGGAAGGATCGTACTATGTCCGAACAGGATGACCGTCTGGGCAACCAATTGTTAGCCCGTTTCCCTTCAGATGTTTACCGACAGATTGCATCTCATTTAGAGCCAATTGAGTTGAATTTCGGTCAAACGCTATTCCAAGTCAATTTTCCCTACAAATACGTTTATTTTCCCACAACTGCCGTTCTGTCTTTACTGTTACCATTTGCTAATGGTTCTAAGACTGAACTGGGAGCGATCGGTTCCAAAGGAATGTTCGATTTATCGCTCTGTTTGAGACATCAATATACCATTTATCAAGCCGTTGTGTTAGTCAAAGGACGTGCGTTAAAACTCGATTCGCATCGGTTGAAATTCGAGTGCGATCGCAACTTTCAATCACACAAAATCCTCCTAGAATACACCCAAGCCCGCTTGAACGAAACTTCCTATCTTGCCGCCTGTAAATCTCATCACCGCATTGCCCAGCAACTTGCCCGTTGGCTTTTATCAGTTTCCGATTGCGCTCAGCAAGATTCCTTGAATTTCACCCACCAAAATATCGCCGAAATACTCGGGGTGCGGCGTGCCAGTATCACCCAAGCCGCTAACGCTTTTCAAGCCACGGACACGATACGCTACAATCGAGGCCGAATTGTCATTCTCGATCGCACGAGGCTCGAATCCTTTGCCTGTGAGTGTTATCGCAAAATAGCCAGGGAGATCCATCGATCCGCTTTCAAGGGCTGCGTTTCGAGTTAACTGGGGTACTGAAATTGCGGCCAGTGACTTAAATCGTGCCAACGACTAGACACCTCTTTTAAATCTCTGTTAGTATAGTTTTCTTTCCAGCGACAAGACCAACAGTAAAACCCAAATCTTTTGTTCCGTTGGTATTCGACATAGCGGATTTCATGGCTGTGGCAAACCGGACAAAATCCGCCGAGAACTGCGATCGATAAAGAGTCTTCTTTGTTGAGAATCGACATTATCAAACCTCCCCTCTCTTGTTTGGGATTTTATTTTGGAATATCAGTCCAAAAAATCTTGACTCGAGCAGTGTTTTTGCACTAAGTCTAAACAATCCGGTTGAGTGTTTAAAAGTTTCAGTGTAGAACGATCGATCGAACATTTTGAAAAACCCACGGTTTTTCGATGTCGCGGGCAATACCGACAATACAGTTTTCCCAATTTCATGGGATTTTATTGCTGATTTAAACCTTTTAAACGGACGAGTGTGAGCAGCAGATATAGCAATCCTAAGT
>NZ_JBNGCO010000235.1:0-1588 GCF_049974805.1 Baaleninema sp. | reverse complement strand
AGCGGTATTATCGAGAGGCGATTAGTTTACCGTTATATTACGGGTTGACCGAATCCGCTCAGGATAGGGTGGTCGATACGCTGCGGGAGGTTCTGGGATGAAGATTCAACGAGGAGGACAACAGCAAGACTTTGTTGAAAGTCGCGAAGAATCTTTAGTTCTATCTGGCATTACCTGGCAACAGTTTAAGAGTTTGGAGTCGTCGTTTGCTCCCATTGCTGGGGTCAGGTTAGTGTATCTGGATGGAGTTTTACAGATTGTGATTTTGGGGGACGAGCATGAGTACTATAAACGGACGATTAGCTTGTTATTGGAAGCGTATTTGAGAATTCAAGGAATTCGCTTTTATAGTCAAGGCAGTGCGACGTTGGGAGATGAGGGGATCGGGATTCAAAAGGAACCTGATGAGTCCTATAGTTTTGGCAGTAGAAAGGCGATTCCCGATCTAGCGATCGAGGTGGTGATGTCCAGTGGTGGAATTGATTCGCTGGAAATCTATGGTAGACTGGGAATTCAAGAGGTTTGGTTTTGGGAGGATGGTTTGTTGACGGTCTATGCTTGGCAAGGGGAGTATTGTCAGGTCGAGAGGAGTGGTCTGTTGCCGGATTTAGATTTGGATCTGTTGAGGAAGTATATTGTGTATCACGATCAGTATGATGCGGTGAATGATTTTCTTGGAGAGTTGTCTGGCTAATTGAGGAGATACGTTCAATTAAAGTCTTACATACCATATTCTAGTTAAGAAGTTTTATGAAAATCTCGGTTATTCCTGCCCGTGGAGGTAGCAAGCGAATCCCTCGAAAAAATATTCGCAATTTTGCCGGAAAACCCGCGATCTCTCGCACAATTCAAACGGCTCAGGAGTGCGATTTGTTTGATGCGATTATTGTTTCAACGGATGACTCCGAAATTGCTGAAGTGTCTCGTCAGTGGGGTGCTGAAGTTCCGTTTGTAAGACCGGCGGAACTGGCCAACGACTTCGCTGGAACGACGGAAGTTATTGCCCATGCAACTCAGTGGGCAATAGATGAAGGCTGGAATTTAGAGGCTGTTTGCTGTATTTATGCAACGGCACTGTTTTTACAAAGTGGGGATTTACAGCGAGGTTGGGAAAGCCTGAACTCGGGTAACTGGCTTTATGCCTTTTCAGCCACGGACTTTGCTTATCCTATTTTTCGAGCGTTTAAACAGACGGCGAATAAGGGAGTCGAGATGTTCTTTCCGGAATATTTCACGACGCGATCGCAGGATCTCCCAGTTGCCTTACACGATGCTGGTCAGTTTTACTGGGGGCGTCCTCAAGCCTGGTTAGAACAAAAGCGTATTTTCGATCGCTGGTCGATTCCGGTTACGATTCCACGGTGGCGCGTCCAAGATATCGACACTGAGGAAGATTGGTTACAAGCTGAGTTGATGTGGAAGGCAATTTGCGATCGACCGAACAATATCTGAGGCGATCTTTAGTCCTCCGTTCGCGTAGCGTCTTCTGAAGGAAAATCGAGATAAAAGTTATGGCGGCACAAACTATACAACAACAGCTTTCTTCAGTCGAGGAATACCTCGATCTTGAAACTCGCGCCAACGAACG
>NZ_JBNGCO010000234.1:0-1710 GCF_049974805.1 Baaleninema sp. | reverse complement strand
GAAATACGACAATATTTGGTTGAACAGGGAGCCGTCGCACGACTATATCCTTTAGTTGAAATCTTAGCACTTTTCGGCATTGTAACTTATTAGCTATTCCCTTCAAACGATAAAATAACGGCAATCAAATCGCCGTCACCGACCCCCGAGGCACCACCACCCACTCAATCTACGACGCCAAAAACCAACTCGTCGAAACCATTTATCCCGACGACACCCCCGATACCCTTGACGATAACCCCCGCAGCATCACCGTCTACGACCGAGGTGGACGCCGTCGCGCCTCCATCGACGAAGCCGGACGAGTCACCCATTTCCGCTACAACGCCGTCGGACAACTCATCGAAACCATCGCACCGAACGCCGACGACAACGGTTTGACCCCCTTCTTCGAGGCCTTGGGACTGACGGGAAGCACCGTTTCCGATGTGAATTGGACACAGGTGGTCTATCCCGACGAAACGCCAGAGTATCTCGACGACAGTCGCTATCCCCGTACCACCACTGAATACTACGCCACGGGAGAGGTCAAAGCCCACATCGACGAACGGGGACATCGTACCGAATACCGTTACGACACACTGGGTCGCCGTACCGAAACCATTTATCCCGATAAGACTCCCGAAACCCTCGACGACAACCCCCGTGAAACCGTCACCTACGACCAAGCCGGACGCCAGGACACCGTCACCGACGCGCTGAACCGCACCACCACCTACCGCTATGACGATTTGGGTCGCCTCGTCGAAACCATTTATCCCGATGGAACCCAGACGAAGACCACCTACGACCAACTCGGTCGTCGCGTCGCCTCTATTGACCCCTTAGGCCAACGCACGGAATACGAATACGATGCCTTAGGTCGTTTAACCGATGTCGTCGAGTTTCTCGACGGTCGTGAGATTCGCACGGAATATGGTTACGACGAGTTGGGTCGTCAGATTTTCCAAGAGGACGCCAATGACCATCGCACGACCTTTGAGTACGATTTAGTGGGACGGCGTACTGGCGTCGAACTTCCTGAAGGTCAGACATCGACTTCGACTTACGACCCGAACGGGAATTTACTCTCCTACACGGATTTTAACCGGGAGACGACGAACTACAGCTACAATCCTCGCAATTGGTTGACCGGCATCGACCTTCCTAACGACCCCGATGTCCGTTACACCTATACGCCGACGGGATTGCAGGAAACGGTGACGGATGGTCGTGGCACGACGAGTTTCGCCTACGATACCCACAACCGCCTTGTGGGACGCACTGACCCGGATGGCTTCAGTATTGAGTATGACTACGATATTGCGGGAAATCGCACGCAGGTTGAAACGCCGGGTGGGGTGACGGATTACGGGTTTGATGAACGCAATCGTTTGGAAACTGTCAGTGATTCGTCTCAGGGAATCACCACTTATCAATACGATGCGGTCAACAATCTCGTGGAGACGGTGTTACCGAACGGGGTGGTGGAAACTCGTGAGTATGACGAGTTGAACCGTCTGGAGTTGTTGGAACAGACCCGCAACGGTGACGTGGTCGCCAGTTATGACTACGAGTTGGACGATGCGGGACATCGGGTTGCGGTGACGGAGGTGAATGGTCGCACTGTCGAGTATGAGTACGACGATTTGGGTCGCTTGACGGAGGAACGCTTTGCAGTTTTCCCGTCCATCGCAATGACTTGGGTATCCAAGTGCGACGTAATCAGGG
>NZ_JBNGCO010000233.1:0-1736 GCF_049974805.1 Baaleninema sp. | reverse complement strand
CTCAGCCACGCCAATCACAAACAAGTCCGCTACGAGGATCTCGTCAGCGACACGGAAGCGGTGTTGACGGATTTGTGTGAGTTCCTCGAAATCGAGTGCAACGAGACGCTGTTGCAACAGATGCTTCAGGGATACGGAACTGCTGCCAACGGGGTGGTGTTATCTAGCGAACCCTGGAAATCCGGAGTTAAAGCCTCCAGTCAGACGTTAACCAGTTCTAACGGCACTAAATTCGAGAAACTGTTCGACATTCCCCAGCGAACCTATATTGTCGAGCGTCTGGCTCCCGTGAAGAAGGAAGATGAGGAGATGAGGGGATGAGGGGATGAGGAGATGAGGAGATGAGGAGATGATGAGGGGATGAGGGGATGAGGGGAAATTCTCTTCCCCTCTCCCTATCTCCCCGAACCCTCTAAAACGGTGGCTGGTGCAAGTCGTTGAGCTGGTGGAGGTCTTCACCTCGTACCAAGATACAGGGAACTTGGCTGCCGTCGGCTTCTCGACATTCGCGATCGGTTCCCATGTAGCGAGCCACTAATCCCAGGCGATCGCGATCGGTGGCGTTCTTCCCGACACCGTGCCACAAACCGCCTTTGGTGAAACTGTATTGACCTTTGGTCATTTCTAAGGGAACGATTTCGTGGGGGGCGTTTTCTGGGTGCAGACGATCGGCTAAGGCCAGCATACTCTGGGGATCGAACAAGTCGCACATTCCTTGACGGGCGCATTCTTCGAGATCGAGGGTATAGGTGTGGGTTTTCGGAATGACTTGTAAACATCCGTTTTGAAGGTTCATGTCTGTCAGGGCAACGGATACGTGAACGCCCTGAACTTGAGCGTTGATAATATCGACGTGACAGCTTTGTCCGCGAGTACCGGGTTTGCGACAGATTGCTTCGGAAATCCAAAGTAAAATATCGGAACCGAGCAGGTTTTCTATGTCGTCTAAAATGGCGGGTTCTGTGGCTAGTTTGTAGACCAGAGCCGAGCGGATATGAGCTTGGCGGACGAAAATGGGATGTTTGGCATTGATTCCAAGACGTTTCTTTACGCCGCGAACGAGTCTCGATTTGAAGGATTCGGATTTTTCTATGCCAGTTATTAACTCTTCCATTGAGGTAAGATTTGGCAGGGAAAAAGCACCCAGGTATCCGTTTTCAAAAAAGAATTTCTTCTGACGGTCTCGGTCGGTAATATTTCCTTTTGTTATTGCGGTCATTGCTTGGGAGTCTCCTTAAATAATTTGCCTCGATTCTAAACGCTTTTTTTGGTATTTATTCAAAGATTTGTTGAGTTTTTTGTAAAGTTTTTTTTTGCTGTTTTGGAAATTGGATGAAACGCTGGGTTCTCGGTGACAGTTGACGACGAATCTGGACGCTGGGGAAGGGCGATCGACCTCTCTCCGGATTCAGTGTGGCTCAGATCTGTTTTCATGTGTTTGCAGTTTTGGGGGATTTGTTTTCAGATGGGGCGAGCGCCGGATCGATCGCGACTTCCGTAGTTTTACATAAAAAACATCTGTAGTCATACGGGATTTAAAATCTAAATCGCAGACTTTATTGTATATTTTTACGAAAAAGTTCGGAAATTGTAGCAATTTATACGATATTCAACCCGGTTTATCCGTTAAAATACTGAATTGTTGGGTCAATCCTGCTTCCAGGGTGGACGGCCGCGGTTGCTCTTGCCGATCGAGCCTGTCACACCCTGGATTCCATAAAGCGTTTCAACCATCT
>NZ_JBNGCO010000232.1:0-2039 GCF_049974805.1 Baaleninema sp. | reverse complement strand
ACTGTCCGCCACCCTGGGAAACATCGGACTGGTGGGAAGCTTTGGCGGCGTGGGATTGGGAACTATGCCCTTCGTGGCGGCGGGTGTCGTGGCGGGTTCGGCGGCTTACGGCGCGATCGATGCCTTTGTCGAAGGCGATACCACCGCGTTGGGTACGGCGGGACTCGGTGCAGTCGGCGGAATGGGGGTGTCTTCCGTTGTCGGCGGAATGGGAGTCGGTGTCGGCGGGATGGCGTTCGGGATCGGTATGGGGACGATGGCAACTGTGGGCGGCGTTGTGGGATTGGGACTTTACGGCGTCTATAAAGCCATGACCCCCGAACCGGGACAGCGTTTAGCGGGGGCTTTCGACGCTTTTTCGCGTATGGAAGAACGGATACTCGATCGCGATTTCTACAACGAGACGATGTTGGAGTTTTTATTGGAGGATTTCGATCGACTCCTCGGTAGCGATCCCGTTTCTCAAAAATTTCGAGACTGGGAAATCGACGCGGAACTCGAAGAACTCAAAGCCAAACTCAACGAAACAGCGCAGTTTGACGACTCCGTCTCCTCCCCGTCTCCTCAATTTGCCGACTCCAAAACCCCTCCGCCTCAAGCGACAAATATCGTTCCAAACGACGAAGCCAACGACGATACCTTCAACTCTTGGCAGTGTGTGGGGGGATTTCGGGGACATACCCAGAGCGTCAACGACATCGCCATCAGTCTCGATGGCAATGCGATCGCCAGTGCCAGCAGCGATCGCACGGTGACGGTCTGGAATCTCGATACCCAACAGCGAACTTACTCCTTTTTTAACAGCAGTCCGGTGTACGCCGTGACGTTCGACGACAACAACAACCTATTGACGGGAGAAGTCAACAGCAATCTCAGCCAGTGGAACCTCCAAACTCGCCAACTGCAACACAGCTTCGTCGATACCTTAACCCGTCGCCCTCGTGGTATTGTTTACGCCATCGCCGTCAATCCCACTCACGCTTCCATCGCCAGCGGGGGAAGCGATAATTTGGTGCGAATCTGGCATCGCCACACCCGAGAAGTCCAGCGAGGCTTGATGGGACATACGGATAGGGTGGAAAGTCTCGTCTATACTCCCGACGGAACGCATCTCGTTAGCGGTAGCCGCGACGGAACGGTGCGAATTTGGAACGTCCGACAGTTTAAAAAGCCGAAGGTTCTACACTGTGGCAGTGCGGTGGCGGCGGTGGCGGTGAGTGCAGACGGCAGAACGCTTGCCAGTGGGGGATGCGATGGAACGGTGAAACTGTGGGATTGGCAAACGGGAAATCTCGAACGGACGTTGAGGCACTCCTCGACAGGCAGTGGCGGCGAAGTGCGATCGCTCGACTTCCACCCCAACGGTAAACTCCTCGCTAGTGCCAGCGATCGCCATGTCAAACTTTGGAACTGTCAAACCGGAGAATGTCTCGCCGCTCTGGTGGGAACTCATCCTGTCGCCTTCGCCGCCGACGGTTCGTTTCTCGTGACGGGAAGTCAAAACCAGGTTCTGAAGCTGTGGCGATCGCCAACAGATTTCCAAACCTCTGATTTGGCGAGTTTGTGGTGGCAGGTTCTCGGTGTTAGCCCCGACGCGACACCGGAAACGGTCAAAGTGGCCTATCGCAGTTTGGCGAAATTGTATCATCCCGACGCGAACGGTGATCGCTGCGCGATCGATCGTATGAAATCCCTCAATCAAGCCTACGCCGATTTTCTTCAAACCCTCGAAAATCGATAGGTTTCTCGGAGGTTTCTGTGCAGGAAAGGTTGGGTTCGATCGCGATCGAATGAACCCTCAACACTTCAAACTCAAAAAAACAGCGTTGCTCGAAAAACAACGCTGTCTTGACACCAATCGGAAATCACTGAAAATCGAGTGGGCTTATGGTTTCTTCTTGGTGAAACTACCGAGAAGAAATTACTGACTTAATTGGCGCTTGACAATTTCTTGAACGGTCTTGCCATCCGCCTGTCCTTTCAGTTGCTGCATCAGCGGGCCCATCACTTTTCCCATATCCTTCGGCGACGTCGCACCC
>NZ_JBNGCO010000231.1:0-2056 GCF_049974805.1 Baaleninema sp. | reverse complement strand
ATCCCGATCCCAATCCCGATCCTGACCCGATCAATCCCGATCCGATTTTGGGAGAGGATGGAGTTGAAGAAACATCGATCGCTCCCGAGGGGGCTTTGGGCGGTGAAGTAGAAGGATCGATCGATCCGCTAACAAATCCCGATCCTCAAGCCCGCCAGACTCTAGCGATCGCAGAGGGCGTTGGCGAAATCGAAGCGATCGCTCCCGAGGCGATACCGTTGGAGAGTGGCGAAGGGTCTGAAACCCATGTCGCGATGTTAGACGGCCGGATTTTAGAGGATTTCGAGAATATTGAAGATCGTCCGTTGTTCGAGGAATCTTCCCTCATCTCCTCCAGAACTTTGCCCCTGATAGCAAAAATCTAGATTAAGCAGGTTGTTTGAGTTCTGTATCGAACTCGGAGGAAGCCAAGCAATTCTCCTTGACGACGTTTCCCGTCAGGGAGGATAGAGCGATCGCACATCCGACTCGTTCCCGCAGCTTAGCGGCAAACTGGCGGCTTTCATTGTCCGTTTTCGAGGCAATACAGATGGGCTGCCAGTCGAGTCGGGTGTTTTCGTTCCGGAGCATCCCCCGTTCGTACCCGTCGAGTCGCGGTAAATCGAGACTGCTGACAATAACGTTCGGTCGGGTGTGACGGGCTAAATAGAGTCCTAACCAACGCTCGGTGGTACCGATAACGTTGCAATTTTCGCTCGCCATCAAGCGTTCGAGGTCGCGTTCGAGGGCGCCGTTGGGTTCAATGAGTAATACAGTGCAATTCATGGGAGTTGGAGCCTTGGTAAAAGTCAGCAAGTCAAAAGACTTGCCTCAATCGATATCGGAGGTCAAGCGATCCTCGTTGCGAATGCCGAAAATTTCTTCAAGCATTAAGCTACCGACGCCTGAAGCCGTTTGCTGGAGTTGAAGTTTGGCGGCATCGCTGAGATAAAGACGGCCGCTGCCATCGAATCGATACTTGCGATCGCCTTGCCGATTCTCTCGAAGTAGAACCTCGCCCACCCACTGACGGGCGACCTCTTGTAAATCGAGTTCGGGCATTAACAAATCCGGATGTCGTAAAATCCACCGACAGGCGACGCGATCGAGGTCGCCGAGCCGATACACGGCCTGTTTCAAAACCGATTCGATCGCCGTCGGATTCGGTAAAACGGTCAGGAAGTCTTTTAAGGCAACGATGGCTCGCGTATCTCGCGCGCGCATGACATCCACGGCGAGGCTGATGTAAGCTTCGTCTTGAGTCTCGGTCATGGAATTTCCCGGCCAGGTTTCGCCTTGAGTCCTCACGTAACAGATCGATTGGGGAATAGCCGTCGAGCGACAGGAGTTGACCCTGTGGCGACAACGCTCGTCAAATTTTGGGGTTCGACGCTCCGAGTTTGGGGCCAGAGGTTCTGAGGAGTTTGCGGTCTTTGGTTCGACCCCCCTCGAAATAGATACACCGTGACAAATTCGATTGGCCACCTCTTCCGGTTTAGCGTGTCGCTCTAACACTGTTCATAGACTCCCGTTTGCATCGACTTTTGCAACAGTTTTAGTGTAAAGAGTAAATGTGATGTTCTTGTGACAAAACAGCATCTCACGCAAATTTACAGATAAATTTGACGGCTAGAGCGGCTTTGAGGAACTTTTTATTCGATAGTAGAATTTCAGAGATCGCTTCAGACAAAGCCGTTGAGACCTGAGTTTTGAAGTGAAGCGAGACGTACCGACTCGGCGATCTCCAATTTAACGTACCGTTGCGAGAAGGTTTTTTTCGCGATCGCTCCCCAGAACGGCGACGGTTCCCCAGCCGGCTCCCAACCGTGAACTTTTGGAATCCTCGCCTCACACGGAATTGCAGCGAAACAGGTATCTCTTCCCTCAAAAACTTACCCGAAACCGGCAACTTCAGGGGTGACGAACCGTTCTTCAAAAACACCCCTGTCTTGTTGCCACCTTGAGGCAAAACAAACCGGATATCGGTATAGCAATCCTAAGTCAATTGTGGCAATTCATAGAAGTTAAACTCAAGATCGAACGAAGATCGGATTGTCTCTAGATCTGTCTCTAGATC
>NZ_JBNGCO010000230.1:0-2106 GCF_049974805.1 Baaleninema sp. | reverse complement strand
CTGCTGTGGGCTAGAAATGAGAATCCCCGTGTCTTCAGACCGGGGAGTGTCAAAACTGGGGTCTGGCAGCATAACGCCGAACGTCACCGCGTCCTCCTTCAGTCAAAACGGCGTCGAACTGCCGCACATCGTTTTTGACGAAACCAACTACACCAACCCCGACGCCAACGCACAGAATTTAGCGCGAAATATCCTCGATTCCCGCGATGCGATCGTCTTAATGCCTCAGAATCCCCTAGAACCGGGAGCAACTTACACCGCCTCGATTACCGCCAACGGAAACACCACCACCTGGTCGTTTACGGTACGGGAGTTAGACGAAGCGGCCTTACTCCTCGGATAGCGCCGTAGGTTGGGTGCAACGGAGTCGAACCCAACAACCAAGGTGCATAGCGTCGTCTGCAGCATAACCCAAAAACCCGCCAGAACGCCCCCCAGCTTGACAACGCCAACTTGTAGTATTAATGTAGTACAACGATCGAAAAAACGCGATCCTCTTGTTGCCTGGTGATTCTTATCCCTATCTTCGATCGCCATTAAGATCGAAGATAGGGAGTTTTATAGGGTCTTCGTAGTTTGAGGTGATAAGCATATTGAATACCCGATCGTCCCAAATTTTGTATTCTAATTTACAAATCACACCATAATCTCCGAAGACCCGTTTTATATTTTTATCAAGGTAAAATTCAACCATTTTATAATACCAAAAAAACGCCAAAAAATACCAAAAAATACAGGTTAAACTCCCTAAAAAACCATGCCCTACCAACCCTTAAAAGTATCAACACCCAACCCCATTTTATCCTGGGCAAAAGGCGACCTCGCCTCGCAAGAAATCCAAATGGCGAAAAACGTCGCCGCCTTACCCTTCGTGTTCAAGCACGTTGCGTTAATGCCAGACGTACACCTCGGAAAAGGGGCGCTCGTCGGCTCAGTGTTAGCCACCCAAGACGCCATTATTCCCGCCGCTGTTGGCGTCGATATCGGCTGCGGAATGTGCGCCGTCAAAACGCCATTTGTTGCCGCCCAAATTGAGGGCAAACTCAAACCCATTCGCCAAGATATCGAAGCCGCGATTCCCGTCGGCTTTAACGCCAATAAAGACATCGAAAAATCAGTCAACAACTGGCAAGGATGGCGCGAATTTCAAGCCTTACATAAAGGCGTGCGGGATTTGAGCGACAAAGCCATGAAACAGATGGGTTCTCTCGGTGGCGGAAACCACTTCATCGAAGTCTGTTTGGATATCGAAGAAAACCTCTGGCTGATGCTACATTCCGGTTCGCGACATATCGGCAACCGTCTGGCGCAGTGCCACATCAACACGGCGAAAAACCTGGCGAAACTGGCGCATACCAAACTAGCAGACCCCGATTTAGCCTATTTTGTCATGGGAACCCCGGAATTTGACGCTTACTGGCACGATTTGCAGTGGGCGCAGCATTATGCGCGGTACAATCGCGATGTGATGATGGCGCGGTTAAAACGCATTGTCGAGAAACATCTGTGCGGCGGAACTCCCATGAAACCGCTGTTAGAAGTGAACTGTCATCACAATTACGCCGAACGAGAAGTGCATTTTGGCGAGTCGGTGTATGTGACGCGCAAAGGTGCTGTGAGAGCGCAACAGGGAGACTATGGAATTATCCCCGGTTCGATGGGAACGAAATCCTATATTGTCAAGGGAAAAGGCAATCTGGAAAGCTATTGTAGCTGTTCTCACGGGGCGGGGCGGTTGATGTCGAGAACGCAAGCCAAAAAACGCTTTTCGCTCGACGATTTACTCGAGCAAACTCAAGGGGTAGAATGCCGCAAAGATAAAGGGGTTCTCGATGAGATTCCCGGTGCTTACAAACCTATCGACGAGGTGATGTCGCAACAGTCGGATTTGGTGGAAGTGGTGGCAACCCTCAAACAGGTGGTTTGTGTGAAGGGGTAATATTGTTTTCTAACCTTTTTGGATTCCCAGTGCTGGCTGGGAATCTTTTTTTTGTTTTGAAGATTGTCACAGAAATCGATCGCTTGTCTGAAAGCGTGGTAAAATGTTGGTATGGAAAGTCTTATCTATGAAGTTTTACGCTAAAGTCACAACGGCATAAAAAAGGT
>NZ_JBNGCO010000229.1:0-2118 GCF_049974805.1 Baaleninema sp. | reverse complement strand
AATGCTGAACCAAAACCACTTCTAAGCGAGAGTCGTGAGTCCATCCTACTTTTGAGTAAAAGCTGAGATAGTCCCGTTGTTTGTAAATTCCTTCTCCTAAAAAGCCATCGATAGGATCGTATTCTTCCGGCTGCCAAACTTCAGGATTTAAGTCTTGTTTGAGAAGCGCCATCATCTCCGCTGATTTATCTGGAGAAACTGCTTGTTGAGAAGCAATTTCATACATCAGACGAGCGGCGTGTCGAGCGGTCATTTTATTGCGAATAGGATGGTTCGGATCGCCTCGCATTTGTAAATCCCAACCCTCAGGACTCTCCATTCCAAGATAAGGAATGGGAAAGTTTTTTTGGCTGATATCGATTCCTGAATATCCGGCTCTTTGGAAAAACTTGTTAACGGAGTAGCGTTTTTCCAACCAAGTTGAATAGCTGTCTTGTGGCGCGATCGAAGTGGTATCGGTAATTAAATCCAGAATTCGACTGGCGGCTTCGTTATCGGATTTGTGAACGAGTTTGCAAATCGTACTTTTACAGCCTGTATAGGGAAAATCGATGTTTTGTTGAGGGATTTTTCCCTGGGCTTGCCAAGCGTAAAAAGCCACCATCCAAAAGAGTTTGGATACACTGGCAGGATACCGAGGAACGTCAACGTTAAATCCGGCTTCGCTGCGCTGGTTTAAATCGATTAAGTATACCGATAAAGAACTCGTGGGAAGTCCCCGAGACGCCGCTAAATTGACGACTTCATCGACAATATCTTGTAAATTAGAACTCGGTTGAAATTGAGGTGGCGTGGTAACATTATAAATCGGTGTGTTCTGAGAATATTGCGATCGAGGAATTTCGGGAGGCGGAACGGCACCCGACACTTCACCCGATAGCGGTGGCGGCGTTCCCGAAATTTCCCTGGGTTGAGAAGAAGAGGTTTCGGTGTCTGACGGCGGTGCATTGGGAAAGGAAGCCGACTCGTCAGTTGATGGTTCGCTGGAGTTCCCAGAGGCTTCAGACTCGACAACATCCGACGGGGAAGAGTCGGAGGAAGTGGATGGGGGAGAGATAAAGCGTAAGATGGTGGCACCACTGATAACAACGATCGAACTGACGGAAATTGCAATGGCGATCGAGTGAAATTTCGATAAAGATGCAGGTTTGGGAGGGGGAACGAAGCGAGTGCGATCGCCCAAATCGCCAGTTGGACGCTTTCGGCGATTGGGTTTACGAGAAGGGGGCGGAGTCACAGGTTGTCGTGATTTATTCAACTTTCTGATACCAAGAAATTTTTAAGTTTCCACCATCTTGTTCCAAGGTGTATCGATACAGGGTCGTCGTAAAATAGGCGTTCCCCGGATCGGGACGACCATTTTTATAGAGCGTTCCGTCTTCCGTTATGATGAGTTCGATAGTGGCATTATTACCATCTGCATCAAACCGTTGTACAGAATCAATTCGCTGTACGCCATATTGATAATAAGCATTGTTATTTCGCAGCCAATCGATCGGTCCGTCGGGTTTAAGTAAGTCCGCCAGTAACGCCCCAGTCGTCAGACGACGGGCTATCGTTTTGTTGTAAGGTGGGGCAAACATTTGGGATTTCGACTGTAGCCAATTGTTTACCAGCGACACCGCTTGACCTTCCGTAATCGATGAGGTCGATCGCCGAACGGGTTCGGGAGTTGGAACGGGAGTTGGAATCGGCGTTGGAACGGGAGTTGGAATCGGTGTTGCAGCCGGGGCTTGCTGCTGAGGTGCTGCTTGAGAAGTCGCTTGCTGGGGGGCGGCTACGGGTGTCGCCGTCGGTTGAGGCGTCGCCGGGTTGCTGGCGGTATCCTCAGAAGATTCCTCGGACGGCCGCGAGAGGACTAACCCCGCCACGATCGAAATACCAATAACCCCCCCAGTCAGGGCAGCTTTCCCCCATTCGGGCATCCCCCGCTTCTCGGATGGATATGGGGCTGAAGAAGGATAGTTTTGGGAAGGATAGTTTTGGGAAGGATAGTTTTGGGAACCCGCAGTTTGAGGAGATGAAACCACCGTGGCGGCGGGTGGAGGTGTCACAGCCTGTCCCGTCGGAGGTCCTGAAACGATCGTCGAACCCGGCGAAGTCCCCATAGCAACCGGA
>NZ_JBNGCO010000228.1:0-2135 GCF_049974805.1 Baaleninema sp. | reverse complement strand
CACTGGTAAAGTCCCCCGAGAAGGGGGAGGCTTTAGACCCAAAGATTAGGGTAACTTTTCTCTGTTCCCTGTTCCCTATTAATTGTTCAGCAATACCAAATTATCGCGGTGAATTACCGTGTCTCGAGCGCGATCGCCGAGGATTTCGGGGATTTTTTCCGATCGAACGCCGCAGATTTTCACTAAATCGTCGCTGTTGTAGTTCGTCACGCCTCGGGCGATGTCGCGATCGTCGAGATCGCACAGCGTAACCGCATCTTCAGCTTGAAACTCCCCGTCAATTTTGACCACTCCCGCCGCTAACAGGGATTTTCCCCCTTCACGAATCGCTATGACCGCCCCCGCATCCAGATAAATTTTTCCCTGGGGAATTAAACTATGAGCGATCCAACGTTTGCGGGCGGTTTCGGTGGTCGGTTGCGGCTCGAAATGGGTTCCCAGTTCTTCCCCAGCGAGGATTTTTTCGAGATTTTGCGGCGCTTTTCCCGCTGCAATAACCGTCCGAACGCCGCTTTCCGTGGCGATGCGGGCGGCGGAAATTTTCGTTTGCATTCCGCCGGTTCCCCAACCGCTGCGGGAGTTTCCTACCTCTAAATTTTCCAGGTCGTTGGGATGTCCGACGCGAACGATGGGTTTGGCGTTGGGGTCGCGGTTGGGGTCTGCTGAATACAGTCGATCGACATCTGTCAGTAAAAACAGCCAGTTCGCTTCCACTAAACTGGCGACTAAGGCGCTGAGAGTATCGTTATCGCCAAATTTCAACTCGTCGGTGGCGATGGTATCGTTTTCGTTGACGATGGGAATTACACCGAGCTGCAACAGTTCCGCGAAGGTATTGTAAGCGTTAACGTAGCTACTCCGCTGGACGAAATCTTTGCGAGTCAGAAGGATTTGGGCGATGGGTTGTTGCAGGGAGGTAAACAGGTCGTCGTACACCCGCATCAGCCGTCCCTGTCCCACAGCGGCCACCGCTTGCTTCGTGACGAGTCGTCGCGGCCGTTCGCTCAGTCCCAGTCTGGCACAGCCGACCCCCACCGCCCCAGAAGACACTAGAATCGGACGGTGGCCTTGGCGGCGCAGGCGGGTGAGGGTTTCCACGAGGCTGGCGAGGGTGGAGAGGGACAGGTCGCCGCTTTGGGGTTGGGTAAGGCTGGAGGTTCCAATTTTGACGACGAGGGTTTGGGAATCCATGAATCGCGGAGGGGGACGAGATAGATTTTCGATTTTACCGGAATTTTTCTTCGAGGGATTTTCGATGTTGGGTCCTGTTTTTTTGGAGTTCTCTTTTGAGATGGATTCAGCAGTCTTTTCGAGGGATTGTGGCGGCAGCCAAACTCAAGAAAGTTGCTCTAAGCTATAATCCCAACAGAACTCTTTCGAGAGAAATCGATTATGGCTGACGAACAGGCGATCGATCGGTTAAACGACGAATACGAGCGATTTCAAAAATACCTGCAAGAGTGCGCCCAAAAATTCGACTGGGGGAGCTTTCAAGACCAGGACTTGAGCGAACTCGACCTCAGCCGACTCGATTTGAGCGGAATTAACCTCAGCGGTGCCAATCTTCAGCGGGTGGATTTCAGCCAAAGCGACCTCAGTTATGCCAATCTCAGCCAGACGGATTTGAGCGGGGCGGATTTGAGCGGGGCGGATTTGAGCGAAGCTAACCTCAGCGGCGCCAACCTGACGCAAGCGGATTTGAGTAGCGCCGATCTCAACCTAGCCGATCTGACTCGCGCCATGGCCAAGAAAGCGGATTTGAGTTACGCCGACCTCAGCCAAGCGGATGTCAGCCACGCCGACTTCTCTGAGGCCGACTTGAGCGATGTGGATTTTTCGGAAGCCACCCGGGAGGAGACGAATTTCACGGACGCCGATTTATCGGGATCGATCGGCCTCGAGTAGGGCGAGGCGATCGCTTTGGACTTTTTTAGCTCTTTTTTTTAATCTTAACTGTTGAGGGGATCGGGGCGTTCCGTTCGCGCCTGTTGGAGTCGTTCTACGGCGTCTCGATAGCCTTCCCGAGAGGCCCAAAGTCCTGCTGTGGAGTTATTTTTGTCTTTCGCCCGGATGTCGGCACCGTGACTGAGAAGTACGTCGAGAACCTCGAGGCGCCCGTGTCCGGCGGCGGTCAT
>NZ_JBNGCO010000227.1:0-2142 GCF_049974805.1 Baaleninema sp. | reverse complement strand
CATCTCCTCATCTCCTCATCTCCTCATCTCCTCATCTCCTCATCTCCTCATCACCACCGAGGGCGTCGCGCCAGAAGTTGCGCCGCTGCCGAGGGCGGAAGGGGTTTGGCGAACCAATAGCCTTGACCGTAATCGCAGCCAAGGTCCCGTAAATGTCGCAAATCTTCGGGAGTTTCGACCCCTTCGGCAATGGTATCCATACCCAAAGTGTGGGCTAAGGTGATGATGGTGCGAACGATTTCGCGATCTTCTCGGGAGTCGCCCATGCGTTGGACGAAGGATCGATCGATTTTCAAAGTATCGACCGGAAAACGATTGAGATAGCTCAACGACGAATATCCCGTACCAAAATCGTCGATACTCAACTTGACTCCTAAGGCTTTCAGGCGTTGCAACACGACAATGGTGGCTTCCACATCCTCCATCACCACACTTTCGGTAATTTCCAACTTCAACCACTGGGGAACTAAACGGGTACAGGAGAGAATCTCGGAAATACGTTCGACTAAATCCGGCGATTGCAACTGCTTCCCCGACAAATTAACGCTGACTTGCAACCGCTGGCGACTGGGAAACTGTCGCTGCCACAAACGAGTTTGGGAACAGGCGCGATCGAGTACCCAAGCCCCCAACGGCACGATCGAGCCAGTTTCCTCCATCACCGGAATAAACTGTCCCGGGGACACCAGTCCGCGATGGGGATGTTGCCAGCGCACCAAAGCCTCAAAACCGGAAATTTTTCCCGACGACAGCCGCACCAGGGGTTGATAGTAGACGCGAAAGGTTTCCCCGAGTTCGGAGTGGGGCAGATTGGAATTTTCTTTGTCGTGCCATTGCGGTTGTTCGACGGGAGTGGCAAAAACCTCAGAGTGAGCCATAGCCTGGCGCAGGTCGATTTCCAGTTGAAACCGCTCTACCGCTTGGGCTTGAAAGGAGGGGTCGAACACTTCCGGATAGCCTTTGTTCCCAGCCTTGGCGCGATACATGGCCGTGTGGGCGTCTTCGATAGGGTCGCGGGTGTCTCCTGGAACGCCGAGGGCGATGCCGATACTGGAGGTGAGAAAGAGAGGTTGTCCGTCGTGGAGAAAAAACGGTCGTTTGAGCTTGCGGCGGACTTGTAAGGCTAAGTCCATGAGAAGGTCGAGGTCGGTGGTGTTTTCGACAACCATCACGAACTCATCGGGTCCGACTCGGGCTAAAACGTCGCGAGGGGACAAACAGCTTTTGAGGCGGGTGGTCACTTCGACTAAGATGAAATCGCCGACCGCCGTTCCCAAGCAATCGTTGACGGCTTTGAAGCGATCGAGGTCGAGATAAATGGCGCCGATGCGGGTGCCGCCCGGATCGAACCGGATGCGAGCGAGCCGTTGCCGCAAACAGAGGCGATCGTACAGCAGGCGACCGTTGGGCAATCCCGTCAGTCGATCGCGAAACACCTCGTCTACGAGGCGATAAGCGAAGGTGACAGCGATCGCCGCCAAGAAGCCTATCCGCGGCCAGGAAACGGGTATCCACCAAGCAGCCGCGAAAAAGCCCAGTTCCAACACCCACAACCCCGCTAAAGCAGCAACGATCGAACCAGCCAGATACCCCGGACGGCGTACTCCCCACCCTAAACTCGTCCCCAGGAGAATCCACAACCAAGCCCAAAGAGCCTCTAACCCATCAGGAGCGTACCGCCAGGGGCGACGATCGCCTCGGGCAATAGCAATCAGATGTTGAACCATCTGGGCTTGTAGTTCCACCCCTGGCATTTTCATCAAAGTACTATCGGTTTCCGTCTCACTGAAAGGGGTGGCGAACAAATCTCGCAAACTCGGCGCGATCGATCCGATTAACACCACGCGATCGCGAATTTGCTGGGGGTCGAAGCGATCGCTCAACAGATCGCCCAAAGAAATCACCGGAACAGAAGCAGCCGGGGCGCAGTAGTCCAGCAACAGTTGATAGCCCGCACTGTCGATGTGATGATAGCCTCCCGCCGTATCGTCCAGAGGAAAAAGGGTCGTTTCTCCCAGAACGATCGCATCAGTTCCCGAACTCGTATTTCTCGGAACAATACCCATCGGCTTTAAATAACGAAAGGCCGTGCGATTCGTTCTCACCAAAAGTGGAAGGAAAAACTCCTGAAACGTGGGTGGG
>NZ_JBNGCO010000226.1:0-2171 GCF_049974805.1 Baaleninema sp. | reverse complement strand
CCAAACCGTGAGGTCTGGAGAATCGCCGCTCTTTTAAGGCGGCGAGTATGTCAAAGAGAACTCGGTGTAGAATTCAAAACAATTCCACCCGCAGATGAGTTCAGCCCCGAAAAACCCATGAAATTTCGTCTTTCTTTGGCAGCGATCGCCCTCTCAGCGGTCTTGTCCCCCAACAGTGCGATCGCCCAATCGGTACCCGAGACGGCCTCCGTTTGCACCAACGGCTATCGCCTCAACCTGCGCCAAACCCCCAACGGCCAAGTTCTGACGATTCTCGAAGACGGAGAACTCGTCGAACGAGTCGCACCCCCAGCCGGACCCTGGCAACCCGTCGCCGCCAACGGCTATCGCGGTTACGTCTGGGGCGATTACCTCTGCGATCGAGGCTCGGTGACGCCGCCTCCGTCCATGACGGGATTTCAACCCGCCATGTGTGCCAGCGCCGAAAACGCCCGCAACGTCCGTCATACAGGCGGGTTAAACATCTATCGCAACTCCAACCCCAACAGCGAAATCCTCGGCCGCCTCAACAACGGTTCGGCAGTGTTAATTTCCGGAGAACCCACCGTTGACGCCTCCGGAACCGTTTGGCAACCTATCGACGCCCCCGTTGGCGGCTTTATTCGCGCCGGAGAAAACAACCGCGTCACGAATATCGTCGAGTGTACGCGCTACTATCCTTAAAGTAGACGCAAGCCTCAAAATTAACGGTGTCAGAACAGCATCGACAAGACCTTCGAGCGCAATTTCCAGCACTCGCCAATAAAATCTATCTCAACTACGGCGGTGAAGGGCCGCTTTCACAAGCCGCCCGCAACGCCATTTTTCAGAGTTACGATCGACTGCAACAGAGCGGTCCGTTTTCCCTGAAAGCCAACATCTGGGTGCAGGAATGCGCCCAGAACTTGCGACGTTCGATCGCCGAAGAGTTGGGCGTCGCCCCGGAAACGGTGGCCGTCACCGAAGACGTGACCGCCGGGTGCAACGTCGCCCTCTGGGGGATCGACTGGAAACCCGGCGACGCCCTGGTGATGACCGACTGCGAACATCCCGGCGTCATCGCCACAGTACAAGAACTCCAACACCGCTTTAACATCGAGGTGTCGGTCTGTCCGATTTTGGATACCCTCAACGACGGCGACCCGGTGGAGGTGATTTCCCGGTATTTGACGCCGAAAACCCGCCTGGTGGTCTTGAGTCATATTTTATGGAACACCGGCCAGGTGTTGCCCCTAGCAGACATCGTGACCGCTTGTCGCAGCGTTTCCACCGAAAGCGGACAGCCGATTCGCGTCTTGGCGGACGCCGCCCAGTCGGTGGGGGTGCTTCCTCTGAAGTTGGCAGAATCGGGCGTGGATTTTTACGCCTTTACAGGACATAAATGGCTGTGCGGACCCGAAGGCGTCGGCGGCTTGTACGTGAGTCCCGAGGCCATGGAGTCCTTGCGACCGACGTTTATCGGCTGGCGCGGCGTCGAGGTAGATGCGACGGGACAACCGACGAGATGGAAGCCAGACGCGAGACGCTACGAAATTGCCACTTCAGCTTATCCGTTATATGCGGGATTAGCGGCGGCCATCGACCTGCATCGTCAATGGGGAACCGCCGAAGACCGATATCGCCAAATTTGTCACTCTAGCGGGCGGTTGTGGGAGCAACTTCGGGAAATTCCCGGCGTTACCTGTTTGCGGACGAGTCCGCCGGAATCGGGGTTAGTGTCGTTTACGCTGGATTCTGGCGCTCACAAGGATTTGGTGGTGTTTTTGGAAGGTCGCAGCATCATGACGCGCACGATTCTCGATCCGAGTTGCGTTCGCGCCTGCGTTCACTATTTGACGACGGCGGAGGAGATCGATCGCCTCGTAGAGGGCGTGCGGGCGTTTACCGCACAATCTGGACATTCCTAATTTCCCGCCTCATACTCCATCGCGATCTTCAAATCGCGATTTCAAACCGTTGCCTAGGTTGGGTTGAGGCGACGAAATCCAACAGCAGTAAGCCTTATCGCTTCTCATTAGGTTGCCTCAATCCACTCAACCGATAAACCTCTATAGCCGGGTTATCGAAAACGAGTCGGAAACCCATCGATCGACCGGGGACTAATCGAGTCTCAGATAGGCACTGGTCGTGTAAAGTGGGAGATATAATCTCCTCGAAAATTACCCATGAAT
>NZ_JBNGCO010000225.1:0-2201 GCF_049974805.1 Baaleninema sp. | reverse complement strand
CGCCGATGTCTTCGTTGGTGATGTGGCTGGCGTCGGTGGTGTCTAGGGTGTCGCTGCTATCTTCGGTGTCGCTGCTATTTTCGGTGTTGCTGCTATCTTCGGTGTCGCTGCTATCTTCGACTTCTGTGGGGTCGATCGATCCCGTTTCTTCTGTATTTTCACTGAAGTTATCTGGGTTGTCACTTGGTGAAATGTCGATCGAATCGCTGTCATCTCCGCCATCAACTAAACCACTTGGCGTATAGATGGGTTCGAGAATAAAGGTTTGCGCGTTTTCTTCTCTGTTTGGTTGTTTTTTAACTTTGCTTTGGAACCATTTGGTGAAGATAGAAGAACTCATGGCTATAGATGCTCCTGATGGCTGAAAATCTTTTACAGTCTCGATTACACGCGATCAATCTGGCTCGATCGATCCATATTATTTCGTATTTTTATCCGTAATAATACGGAAAACATACAACCCCAATGGGTCTTTTGATTTGACTCTAAATTACTCGATTTCTCCTAACTTGTCTGTAAATTTCCGGTAAAGCGATCAACCCATATCCGTATATTTACGAGTAGGTATATCCTCCCTAATTAACTCGGTCAAAATTTTCGATTTTTACGGGAATGGGGTTAATAATTTACATCTTTTAACAATTCAAGCCGTAAATGTATCGATCGCGCCTCGAAAAATTAGGGAGATCGATCGCGTGAATTCCCCACCTCAAAAGCGATACATCCAGTTCGGAATCAAACGGCTTCTGTAACTTCACAGAATCTTTAAAAAAGCCGTCAAAAAAAATCCCCAGTTTCCGAAAAACTGAGGACATCCATTGACGAGAGCCATGCACCTAACTGCGTAAAAGTTGCTGAATCATTCGCTGCGCTTGACTCGCATAACCACTACCGAACAAATTAAAGTGATTGATGATGTGATAGAGGTTGTACAGCGTTTTGCGGCGATCGTAACCCTCATCCAGCGGCCATTCCTCGTTATAGCCCTGATAAAACGCCCCCGAAAAGCCGCCGAACAACTCCGTCATCGCAATATCCACCTCGCGATCGCCATAGTACGTCGCTGGGTCGAAAATGACGGGTTCTCCATCCGCCGTCACCGAAGCGTTACCCCCCCACAAATCCCCGTGAACGATCGAGGGAATCGGCTGATGTCCCGCCAACAACTGGGGAATCTTCTCCACCAACGCCTCCCCACCGTCGAAACGCATCCCCTTACGGGCGGCTAACCGCAACTGAAAGCGAATGCGGTGTTCGGCGAAAAACTCCGCCCAGTCCTCCGTCCAAGTATTCACCTGGGGCGTCGAACCGATGGTGTTGTTGCGATCCCAACCGAAGCGATCGCGGGTTCCGGTACGGTGCATCTGCGCCAACTGACGCCCCATTTGTTCCCAAACCTGAGAACCTCCGCCCCGACCGCGCAAATCCAGCCATTCCATCACCAGATAGGCGGAATTTCCCGCCGTTCCCCAACAAATCGGCTTAGGAACGCGAATCGTATGGGTTTCCCACATCTCCTTCACCCCCACCGCTTCGGCGGCGAACATATCCGCAGCAGAGGCTTGATTGAGTTTGACGAAGAAAGTGCGTTTTCCGTCGGAAATGGTACTCCCTTGACTGATACAGCCACCGCCGACGGATTGGTTCGTCGAGATACCAAACGGTTCTCCAGTGGCTTCGGTAATATGCGCGGCGATTTGCTCCCACATAGGACGTTGTAATTGCTCGTGAACGATTACGGAAAGCCTATGTCAGTCGTCGCTAGACTTGCAAACCGAAATAGGTTAAAACCAGTTCGGACTCTCCCGTGTTAGTGATTTCGTGGACTTCTCCCACTTCTACCGAAAATTTTGGGGTTAGAGCCTCGCCCTTCTAGGGCGACTTTTTGATTGCATATTTCAACGATCTTTGCTAGTCTAAAAACAGGTTATGCCGTTTTTAGGTGATGATTAACCTCACGTATCAGTACAAGCTTGCGCCCACCCAACAGCAGCAACAGACCTATGACGAATGGCTAGAAACCTCTCGTCGGGTCTGGAACTATGCTTTAGCAGAGCGCAAAGACTGGTACAAGTCGAGAGCCTGTCTCATCGACCGATGCTCTCTTCGAGGTGAGTACATTATTCCCCCCGACGCGCCCCGACCCAGCTTTTCAAGCCAGTGTAAAGCCTTAACCCAAGCTCGAAAAATCTATCCTGAGC
>NZ_JBNGCO010000224.1:0-2299 GCF_049974805.1 Baaleninema sp. | reverse complement strand
ATCGCGCTCTCCCACTTCTGAAATCGACCCAACAATCGTTTGCCCGAATTCGTAACTCGACTCGACGAAGTCGGGCGTTCCCAAACGCACTTCGTAGTCTGTCGTCGTCCCGCGACCTTCAACAACGAGGCTATAACGACCGTCTTTTGGTAAAACGGCCTCGAATTCCTCAATATCGCTCGATGTATCTGAAGTGGCGACAGCTTGTCCGGCCACGTCGTAGATCGAATAGACGTCGTCTCCTCGCAAGCGATCGATGTAGATAACTTGACCGGCCGTCCCGTCAAATCCATAAATGTGAGTTGCAGCGGGATCGACGTCTACACCCACCTTGGAGGTCGAATCGAAAGTCGAGTCGAGGGCAATTGGGTGAGCGTCGCCTTCTGCATCAACGTCTAAAATGCGGAAGCGATATTCCCCAGTTTGGTCTGACGAAGCATCGACTTCGAGACGGTAGGTTCCCGTGGTCGGCACTTCAAAAAGTTTGCGATCTGAACCGAGAGATTGTCCGTTCCAAATTCGAACCCCTTGCGGATCGTATAGAGAATCTCGGGGATCGTAGGAATTTGTACTTTCGAGACTGTCAAACCACAACCGTTGACCGGATTCAGCTTCAAAGGTATAAACGTTAGCTTGACCGGGTTCAGAAATCTCCCCAGCAACAAGACTCCCGAATTCAAACGGCTCGATCGGTAACTGGGGAGGCGTGACGATTTCAAAACCGTAGTTTGTATTAGTACGATTCCTTCCCTGTAAGGCGAGAATATACTCTCCAGTTCCCGGTAATTCAACATCACCAAAATCGTAACTCAAACGTCGGAGATTAATGCGATTGCCGTTGGGAGCGTATAAATGAGAATAGTTGTAATAATCGCCGTCAAAACCTTCAAAATATATCGATTGTCCCTTGTCACCTGTAAATCGATACAGTCGGGTGGCGAGTTTGTTCGATAAGTTTCCTGTAACTTCGGTATCGAAGCTTGCAGAGGCTGCCCCAAAGTTATCGAGAACTTGGAAACTCACCTCGGTGGCTGAAGAACGCTTAGATTCAATAACGAGGTTGTAGTTACCATTTCGCGTTAGCGTTCTTAGTGAATCGTCACTGTATAGATTGTAATTCTTGAAAACTTCTGTTCCAGAGGGGTCGTATAGCGTAACGTATACGTTAGAACCTCGATCGGACTCAGTCAGTCCGTCGAACCAAATTTTCTGACCGATCTGACCGGTGAAGCGATAACGCTTGGTTTCACCGGCTGCCAGCGATATAGATCGAGGGGTATTGAGTGCTAAAGGAATGGCAGAAACTGGCGGACTCGGTGTGAAATTGTCCTCTACCGTGGCAATTTGAAAGCGATAGGTTCCCGTCGTATCGTCCTGTCCGTCAATTTCAACTCGGTACTCACCACTTTCAGTTAACGGTAGTCTCGTGCCTAAATTCGAGCCGTTTGTCTGCCCCGATGTTAATAATTTATCGGAGGGAGAGTAAATCTCATAGCGCAGCTTGGGGTTGCCTTCGAGTGACTCAAAAGCAATATGTTGACCGATCGCTCCAGTAAAAGTATAGATATCTCGTTCGCCTTTCTGGGCGATTTCACCATTTGCTGGCGTGTCGAGAGCAATCGAAGCTATTTCTAGAACCGTCGCGACTCGTTCGATCGAATAGTTTAACGGTGTTTCTTCTCCCCCAAGAATGCCGAGGTAATAAGTTCCCGATCCGGGTAAGTCAGCTTCAAAGTCATCTCTTAATCGGCTACTGGCAATACGCTCGAGGTTAGAGTTATAAAGATACCAATAAGGACTATACGAGGTTACGCTTTCTAAGTTATCAAAGTAAACGGTTTCGTCTGCTCCTCCTTCAAACTGATAAAACTGGACAGATTTTCCTGGGTTTAGGGTTCCCTCGATCGCACTTTGTGCTTTAAACTCTGGAGCGGCGCTGACATCTACATATTGGAAGCCATAATCACCAGTTTGCTCTAAATGGCCATCGACCAAAACGTCATAAATTCCATCTTCAGGCAAGCGAACGAGCGGACGAGAATTATCCCTTTGATTAGAGAGATTTTGGAATGAATACACTATCTTACCACTGGGACTTGTTAAAGTTAGATAGTGAGATGAAGTTCCCTCCAAAGCATCGAGAAACAGAACTTGACCTTTCTGTCCAGTTAATTTATAAACATCGCGATCTCCTTTCTCTGAGAAATTTCCGTAAACAGGCGTATTGAAAGCGAGCGTCTTCTCATCTGGAGTTTTGACTAGAAGGCGGAAAAAGGCGGCGGGGGATAGACCCCTGCCG
>NZ_JBNGCO010000223.1:0-2315 GCF_049974805.1 Baaleninema sp. | reverse complement strand
ACCCAAATCGCGAGGTTTGGGAATCACCGCCCTTCCAGGGCGGTGAGGATGTCAAGAACCTAGAGCGCAGACACGGGGGGGGCGTGCGATCGCGAAACGGCGTGCTTTCGGAGGCGAAGTAACAACGAGGTCGGCTGTGATGTCTATTTTCTCGAGCCATCGTCTCAAACTTCAGATAACGTTAGAAAATTTCTCACAGCTTCTCAGCAGGACGGGTTCGTGTCTGTGCGGTCTCCCGAGTGCGATCGCACCAGTTGCCAGCACAGGCGATCGCGTCCTTGAGATTTCGCCCGATACAGAGCTAAATCAGCGGCAGCGATGGCATCGCTCGCAGACGGCGATCCCCGTTCGTCGGGAACCAGACTCGACAATCCCAAACTTAAGGTGACGATCTTGCCGATTCCGCCGCTTTTGTGGGGAATTCGCAGGTCTCGCACGGCGTTTCGCAACCGCTGCGCCACGCGAATCGCCCCGGCACCTTCGGTTTGCGGCAACACGACAGCAAACTCTTCTCCACCGTATCTCGCTACGAGATCCCGTGGGTGCGTGACCGTCTCTCGCAAAGCCTCGGCCACCTTTTGCAAACAAAGGTCTCCGGCTTGGTGTCCGTAGGTGTCGTTATAGGCTTTGAAGCGATCGACATCGCTCAAAATCAACGATAGCGGTTGACCCTGACGGGCGCAGTACTCCCACATTTGAGACCAGTATTCGTCGAACCGGCGGCGGTTAGCCAGTTGGGTCAAACCGTCGTGGTTGGCCCGATCTTGCAATTCGATATTGGCCGCGTGCAACGCCAGTTCCATTTGTTTGCGTTCGGTGATGTTGCGAACGGTCACGGTCAAACCGTTGCCCAGTTTGACTGCGACCACTTGCAACCAACCGCTGAATCGCGGAGACTCGTAGTACACTTCCCGTTCGACGGACTTTCCGGTTTCTACAACCGCCACGAAATTCTCAAACAGGCCGATTTCTCGATATTCGGGCAGAACCTCGAGCAAACGCCGCCCCACGAGGTCGGTGGGGGTCGTTCCCACCGTCTGAGCTGCCATGGGATTGGCCACGAGCCATTGAAAGTCGATGATGCGAGCCTGACCGTCGCGCACGGCTCGAAATGCCGATACGCCGTCGAGGGAACTGTTTAATACCCCTGAGAGTAAGGCTCGAGATTCCCGCAGCACCGCTTCGACTCGCTGGCGATCGCGAATTTCTCGCTCCAGTTGGATTTTTTGACGTTGCACCAGCAGTTGGTGTTCGACTCTCGCCAGGACTTCTTCCGTTTGGAAGGGTTTGGTGATGTAGTCCGCGCCGCCGAGACGAAACGCTTCGACTTTTTCGTGGGTCGATTCCACCACGCTCAGAAAGACGACGGGGATGTGGCGAGTGTGGCAGTTTTCCTTGAGGGCGCGACAGACTGCGTAACCGTCCATATCCGGCATTTTGATATCCAACAGGACGAGATCGGGCGGCATGGCGAAAGCCGATTTTAAAGCCAGTTCTCCGCTTCGGGAAACCCGCACGCGGTAGCCTCGAGCCGATAGCATTTGGCGCAACAGGGCAAGGTTCGCAGGGGTATCGTCAACGACTAAGATGTCTCCCTGGATTTGTTTGGGGGTCGTTTGAGGTAAATCCACCGAGTTCATGATGGGCTGCGGTGCTTATGGCGATAAGACAATTTGGAAGCAGCGTTCGAGCGAGGATTGGACAAGGTCGCAACTCTCGGTTGAGAACTTCAGGGGTTGGGATGACGCACGGAACAATGTTTTCTATAATTTTTGATGAAATGGATCGAGAATAAATCCTTTGTAAATTATAAACTACGGGAGCCTCATTAATTTTTTTAAGCACTGTCTCTCGGGCTTTGTTTTTCTGGCGATCGCCTTGGATATTTTGGGCGGACTGCCTGTCCGATGGTACGCCTGAGTCCATCGAATAATGCTGGCTTTATCTAACGAAATATTTTAATCGATACCTCAATAATAACCGCAATACTATAGTAGCCTAAAAGGAGTTTTTTGTATTTTTTTGTTAAGCAAATTTACAAAAAAAACATCTAAAAAAGACAAAACAAGCAATATCAAAAAATCGATCGAGTTTAGCTACAAATATCAGACTATACCTCTCCAAAATTCCCAAAATATTGAAAATTGCGGTAATTACTAGAGAAAACCAATGGAGTAAATAAAGTTTCAAAAAGTGATTTACCCCCAATCATTTAGGATTGCTATACCAATACCATTTAAGTTGTGGTAAGAATGGCGATCGCCCCCCGTAGCCTCCGGGGATGGCTCTCAAACTTGCCAAGTAAGTCCTACCTA
>NZ_JBNGCO010000222.1:0-2337 GCF_049974805.1 Baaleninema sp. | reverse complement strand
AGCGACTACCTGCACAAGCTGACAACCCGCCTCGTTCGTGAGAACCAAACGATTGCGGTGGAATCCCCCCTAACCCCCCTTATTAAGGGGGGAACTAAAGGGGGGATAGGGATGGTGAGAAATCCCAAACTCGCCAAACACATCTGGGATTGTGCCTGGGGAGAGTTTGTCAACCAACTGGACTATAAATGTCAGTGGTACGGGCGTACTCTCGTCAAGGTAGATAAATGGTTTCCGAATCCCCCCTAACCCCCCTTATTAAGGGGGGAACTAAAGGGGGGATGTTGCGGACACAAAGCCGATTCGATGGCGTTGGATGTCAGAGAGTGGACTTGTCCGAAATGTGGGACGGTTCACGACCGGGACATCAACGCCGCACAGAATCTTTTGGCGGTGGGACACACCGTTACAGCCTGTGAAGCGAGTGTAAGTCTTGAAGGACATTGTTCCCAAGAGCAACTGCGAAAAACCCGTAAGGGAAGGAAGCAGGAACCTAAATCGCGAGGTTTAGGAATCACCGTCCTTCCAGGGCGGTGAGGATGTCAAGGCAACAACGGCGGCACAATCAAAAACTCCACCATCACCCAAAACGTCGCCGAGGGGAACGGCGGCGGCATTTACCGTAAAGGCGGGACCTTCACCATTCTCAACAGCATCATCGCCGGGAACACTGCGAGCAGCAATCCGAACGACGTATTCGGCGACAACATCAACGGCGACAACAACAACATCCTGGGAACCACGACTGGCATCAGTTCCGGCTCTCTCGGCACCTGTTCAGACATCGTCCTCGACACCAGCGGAAAAACAATTACCGCCGTTCTCAACACCACCCTCGCCGACAACGGCGGTTCCACCCTCACCCACGCCCTCATCTCCGGCTCTCCCGCCATCGACGCATCCGGTAGCGGTGCCACTGTCAACGACCAACGGGGATTTGCCGCCGCAGGAACCCGCGACATCGGAGCCTACGAAGCTCAGCCAGAAATCGACGTTCTCAAAGGAACCACCAGCATCCCCGATGACGGAACCCTCGCCCTCAACACCACCAAGGGGAGCGACCTCACCGTCACCCTCACCGTTCGCAACGAAGGTTTCGTCAATCTCACCCTCACCGACCCCATCTCGCTAACGGGAGATACAGAACTGTCGCTGTCCAGTTCGTTTACCACCACCACCCTCGCTTTTGAGGAAACGACCACCTTCGACGTTCAACTCGATGCCAGTGCATTGGGAACCTTTAACGGAACCCTGTCCTTCGACAACAACGATGCCGACGAAAATCCCTACAACTTCGAAATTTCCGCCACCGTCAGCAATTCCGCCCCCGAAAACACCGTTCCCAGCGATGCCTTAGAAACCGAAACCAACACCGCTCTCAACCTCTCCGGCATTTCCGTCTCCGATGCCGACGGCGGTACATTAGATGTCAGCCTTGCCGCCACCAACGGAACCCTAACCCTGAGCGAAATCACCGGACTCAGTTTCACCACTGGCGACGGCACCGACGACCCCACCCTCAGGTTTTCCGGTTCCATCGCCAATCTCAACGCAGCGTTATCGAGCCTGAGCTTTACCCCCACCTCCGACTTTACGGGAGATGCCAGCCTCGACCTCACCACCCGCGACGGTTCCCTCTCCGATACCGATTCCGTTGCCATTACCGTCTTGGAAGCAGAAACCTCCGAACCCGATTCCAGTTCCAGTTCCGGTTCCAGTTCCGGTTCCGGTTCCAGTTCCGGTTCCAGTTCAAGCTCCAGTTCCAGTTCCGGTTCCAGTTCCAGTTCCAGTTCCGGTTCCGACGGCGACAGTTCCAGTAGTTCGTCCCCCGCATCTTCTACAGATAGTACAGACAACGCCGAATCAGAAACCTGTAGCTTTGTCAACGCTCCCTCAGAATTCCCCTCTAACAATCCCACCGCTCCCGCCATTGAAGGTGACGATACCGACGATTTCGTCGTGGGAACGAACGAGGGAGAAACAATTCCCGTTTTCGGCGGACAGGATTTCGCGGCGGCGTTGGCAGGTGACGACCATCTCGAAGGTAGCGACGGCGACGATACCCTCTGCGGCAACGAAGGAACCGACGTTATCGACGGCGGTATTGGCAACGATTTGATTTTTGCAGGTAAGGATGGCGACGGCGTTCGCGGCGGTAGCGGCAACGATAGCATTGTCGGGAATTTCGGCGACGACTTCCTTGAGGGTAACGACGACGACGATATCGTTTTCGGCAATGGGGGAGCGGACTATCTCGACGGCGGTTCCGGTGAGGATATTCTACACGTAAAAAGTCCGGGAGCTTGGTAGCCCCGTCGCTTTAGCGCGGGGTGGAAA
>NZ_JBNGCO010000221.1:0-2372 GCF_049974805.1 Baaleninema sp. | reverse complement strand
TGATTCCGGGGTCGGATTAAGCCGGGAATTTTGTCAATCCCCTGCACCTGAATGCGTACATTTTGTAATTTGATTTTCGCGTTCAATTTTTGAGTTCAATTCAATCTGGGCGATCGCCGAAATCTTCGGTTTGAGTTTCCTCTTTTTTAAGTTCCTCGATCGCCGCTCCCAGTTCCTCAACCGCCGCCTCTTGTCCGGGTTTGGACGATCGGCGAACGTCTTCGGGAGTTAGATATCCCAAACCTTGTTTGTGGGAGTTTTTGCGATCTTGCAGGCGATGCTGAAATTCGATCGCGTCTTCGTAGGTGTAGAGGTACACGGCTCGTTTTTGGCGAGTCAATCGATCGAGAGTTTTTGTATGGGCTGCAAGTAGATCGTCTAAGGTTGTTTTGGGAGAATATTGTTGGCGTTTAATTCCTGGAACTTCGGCACTTGTATCTAAGCCTTTCAGGTTACTGGTCACGAGAAAGGTTCCATCTTCCAATTCAGATTCGAGGTCGATCGCTTTAACGTTAGGGATTAATCCGAAGATCTGCAATACCTTGATTAAGCCAGAAGTCGGCATAGCATAAATACCCACCGTCGTGCGACGATCTCGACTCAGCATCATCCGAATAAAGGTGCGGTTTTGACCGCGATTGGCTTTCGTTATCGTCACGTCTTCAATGTCGGCGAGTTTAGAAAAGCCTTGCTGTTCTAATTGATTTTGGACTCGATTGTAAAAACGGAGATCGACGTTGGGAAAATTTTGGGAATTGGCAATCACTTGAGTGCATTCGTGGCGTTTCGAGTAAATTTCTTTGTGGTAGTCGAGTGATTTTTTTGCTCGATCTCGCGTGTCCGAAGAATTGGTTTGAGGAGAAGAAGCGGAAGATCGATCGTCAATTTTTGTCAGTTTGATACCGACAAATTCAGCGACTTTTTTTGCAATCGGTAAAATATCGCTTTCGCTATAGGATTTTTTCAAATAGATATTCTTTTCCCCAGAATTGAAAACGATTTCTGCTTCGTAAAACGCACGGTAATCGTCGTCGCTGTCTTCTCCGTCGTCGCTGTCTTCTCCAATTCGGTATGTCACTGAGTCGATACTCGAAAAGGGATAGGATAAACCTTGAATTTGCAACAAGGTAGTTTTCCAATACACTAACTCGCGTTTAGATTTATCGAAATACCACGAAACTCGCAATGGCGAACCAAAGACAATCCGAAAAGCGATCGCAACAAAAATGACGGACATTAGCGAGATTCCAATGGAAGCCGGTGTCAGGCGACTATCGCGTACAATTTCGATCGATCCCGTTTCTGACTCGATAAACTGATTCAGTTTAGTAACCTGTTTTTGAATCCAGCCTCGATTACCAATGGTACAATTTGTCTGCAAGGAATCTGTAAAAAGACGTTGGCGGCTTTCATCGGTAAAAACCAGGTGAAACTCGTGTTGGTGAACGGCGTTACAATCGTCGTCTCCCGGTTTTTCGGTATATTGATATTCGGCTCGATCGACCAAGGGGAACGGTTGTGTTGGAAGCTGTTTAAAATTGAAATAGATACTTTTTTCTAGGGTACAATCGACTCGATCGACTGCAATTCGCTGACACTTCAGCGATTCGATCCCCAAAGTGGATGCGAAAGCGAACAGCATCACCAGGGGAATTCCGCCAAACATTAATCCCCACAATAGTAAGAAAGGGCTGAAACCTGACTCTCGTAAAATCAGTTGGTTGTTTGTGTGCTTGACAATTTTCATGGCAACCTCCAGAAGTCAATTCTCGTTCCGAGACGCTTCGCGAACGAATTCCAGATTTTGATGGTTAAGAAAAGTTTAAAAATTAAAGACTGGACTTGAAATCAAGATTTGGTGAGATTATAGCATCACTTTTTCCATTTTAGAGCCTAGTTGTTTTGCTCGATCGACCGTCTAAAAAAATTCATGCAAGAACTTTAGACTTTTATGCCATTTCAAAAAAGTCTAAAGAATACCTCGATTAATTCAAGCATTCACTCTATGTGTAAGTTCTGCCCATATCGATGCCAACAGCCTTACCTTGACGTTCTCCCCCGCCTGAAGGCAGGGGGATTCATCGTTCTACGAGTCTCCGTTAGCTGACAGGATCTCTCCAGCCAGCCAAGAGGGAATCTCTCCCGATGCGTGAATTCGGGTGCGCCCCACCCTACTCAATCCCAATTTAAGGATGTTAATCGCTGCGTTCGTATCGCGATCGGCAACGAAGCCACAATGGGGACAAATATGGGTTCTCGTTGATAGAGACTTCTGCACCTTTTCCCCGCAACTCGAACAGTTTTGACTCGTGTTGTAGGGCGGTACGGCAATGGCTATCTTCCCGTATTTGTCCGCAAAGTATTCAAGCCAA
>NZ_JBNGCO010000220.1:0-2452 GCF_049974805.1 Baaleninema sp. | reverse complement strand
GCAAATGCTTTCTCTAAGAAGCTTTCGAGACTTGCCACCTTAAGTGACCCGTACCTTTAACTCTCCGACTGGATGCTTTTAAGACAATGGCTGAAGATTCCAGAGGGCTAATCTCCCCAGGCTTTTTTGACGTTTCCGTGCGCCCCACGGTACGTTAGAAAGCATTTGAGCAAATGCTTGACTTTTCTGGACTCGCGACTCTTTTGAGTGCTTGCGTTTTTAAAGAGGTCTCTCGCACCTCTGCACCGATGTCGCAATGGTCCTATGAATCCCGAAATCGGGTTGGGCTACCGACGAATTTACCCTGGCACCGGACTGAACTCAGTTTAGCATTTGAAATGCCGCCCTGGAAGGGCGGGGCTTGAAACCCCTAATTTTCGGTCACGCACCCTACCCCTGTTCGCTGTTCGCTGTCACAGATCGGTTCGCCGAATCGCCCACATCTGAAAAAATCTAAGGCGGTGCGATCGACAAAATCGCAGAAAAGCCGTTTGATCGCGAGGAGCCTGTGGAGAACTTACGGGGTTTTTCCACAGTTTTTCCACAGGTGGTGTGGAGACAGAAACCCCTAATCTAGAAGCGGTTTGCGAAGTTTTCCACAGTTTCCACAGGATGCTTGTTAAAGACAAGATTAAAAAAAGATTAAGTTCGAAATCCGTCAAAAAAGCCCTTAGCCGAGCGGTCGCGATCGCGCTCGTTCTCCTACTGTTTTCGCGAATTTCACCCCTGGAATTCTAGCGTCCGTCGGTTCGAGCCACGCCAGAGGGCGGAAGGGAGTTCCGTCGTTTCCCGTGGCCGGGGTTGAGGCTGCAAAACCAAGAGTCCTGTGGGTTCTCGGGAAGTTTTTTAACGTTTCTCTCGGGGCTTTTCCCCTTCGCGATCGGCGGCTTCTTCGCGATCTTGTTCTTCTAACATCCGTTTTTGTTCCGCAACGGCTTGATGGTGGGAGCGTTCGCCGAGTAAATCCGCTCGTCGTTCGTCGAGTTCGGAGAGTTGCGACAAACGTCCGTACAAAAGCAAGGTGTCGTTGGCGTGAATTGAAGTGTCTCCTTTCGGCGCTCCCACATAGCGGCCGTTGGCGCGACGAATCCCCAACACGAGAATTCCTTCTTCGCGCAGTTCGAGCATTTTCAATTTTCGATCGGCGACCCAATCGGAAGCTTGAACCACCAATTCCGTGACGGTGTATTCGCCGCTGAGGTGCAGCAAACTGGCGTAATCGCGGATGTTGAGATGAGTCCACTGTCGCAAGGCGCGACGAATCAGACGAGACAGATATCGATCGATCCACGCACTCGTGGCCAAGGCCCACAACACCAGCAATCCCACCGCCAGTAACAAGGCGCGAAACACCCAACTTTCCGATTCGCCGATATTGGTAAACGTCAGCAGCAGGGAGGAAATGGTGGTAACGATTCCTGCGTTTCCCAACAGCATCAACCACATAATAATTCGCCGTCGAACGGGATGGTTGACCACTTGTTCGGCTTCGTTGGTGGTGAATCCCGCTCCGGTAAAGGCCGATCGTGCTTGAAACTGCGCCGCTTGTTGGGACAATCCGGTGAGGGTTAAGGCGACGGTGGCGATGCGGTTGATGAGGAGGGAGAGGGTGAGGACGATGAAAACTGACGCGAGTGCAGCCAAGAGTTTTGGAGATTGACGGCGGAGTGGGGTCGAAACGAGAAATCTCGATCGAATTATAGGTCAGTTTTTCGAGGGCGAAAATTCCCCCGGCTACGGTCTCTTGCGAGATGGTTTCACTTAAAACGCTGGTACAGAGGTAATTGTAGGGGAGGTGAGGCGATCGCATATTGACTGTGAAATCTCATTAAGGAGCCGCCTCTAGGTTTGAGGGGTCGATCGCGCCAAGATAATGTAATCGTCGATGGCGTAATGGGGTCTGTAGTTCAGTTTTAAATAGGTTTGATAGAGGTCGTCGAGTTGCGTGTGAGGCGGACAGTATCGATCGGCAAATTCCCGAAAATTTTTTAGCCAAGTTCGCTGTCCGGTAGAAGTCACGTAGCGATACCATTGAAGATTTAATCCTAATTCCTCCTCGACAAATTTTTGAATCACTTCCCGTTCTTGTCCTACGTTTTCGTCTCGTTCTATCTCGTACACTTTATAGAGTTTCGTCCACTGAACCACCAGCAACACCCAGCCGCCGGGTTTGAGATGGCGTTGAAAGATTTGTCGGTAAATGCGGTTTGACTGGCTTCGTAACTGAGGATCGGCAAAAAAACAGTGAGAAATGACGATAAAATCGAAAAACTGTTGGGGAAGCGATCGACCGTCGGTTTCGTATTCAAATAAATCGACGGTATTAAACTGAAGAAAAGCATTAATCGGCGATTCAATGGACTTGAGATAGCGTCGCCAAAACTGCAACCCCCGATATTGGGCACTGGTCGTGTAAAGTGGGAGATATAATCTCCTCGAAAATTACCCATGA
>NZ_JBNGCO010000219.1:0-2562 GCF_049974805.1 Baaleninema sp. | reverse complement strand
CTTCTTGTTCGTTTTCCACCCCCCGGCTTTTGATAACTTTTTCAGCAAACCCTAATTAAATATCGAACCAATGAGCCATCACCATCTTACCGTCTGATGTAAGTGGCTGTACGGTCATAAAACATCGCAAATTCAAGCAAATATTTTATTCAGATAAAATAACATTTCCATTTTCTGATGTTTGGATGTCATAAAAGCTGTGATAATAAATCCATCCTCTAAACTGAGTTCCCGGTATACCACTACCGCATATTTTTCGGTGATAGGGGTTTTCGGATAATGCCGGAGAGATATCTTCTCATCTGTCCAACTGTTACAAATAAAGTGGGTCTTCGGAGATTAGGGTGTAATTTGTGAATTTGAATACAAAATTTGGGTAGGGGCGCAAACCGTTCGCCCCTACTACGAAGACCCAATCGTTCTCTATTTTTAATCTCCATACTCTTTTGCGAAGTGTTCCTGTAGGAGTGCGTGAACGAAGCGATAGCCGCCACCAACCCGCTGGAGAAAACCCCGTTCGGTGCAGTAGCGGAGAAATCTACGGTAGTTCCAAGGGCTGTATCCGAAAAGCCAAAGGGTGATGCGGAGAGCGATGTGTTGACATACACTGTTCAAGCCACCTGTATAAACTCCCAATAAAAAAAATATAAAAATAAAAATAAAAAATACAACCAAAATCCAAACAGCAATAAGATTGAATTCATCAGGTAAAAACAACAAAAAGAATGCGGTCGTTAGAAATATGCCAAAAAGCCCCAACCCAATAAAAAAACTATGAAAAAATGATTTATAAATACCTTGATTTTCATTGGTTGTTGTATTAATATCTATATTAATTTCAACTCCAGACAACAATCTAAGTAGTCCGGGAAATAATCGACGAAACAGATATTTTGTCATACATAAAATTAAAAATAGAACCAACTCTGCGCCAACAAAAACGCCGAATCCTAAGGCACTAACTAGCCCATAGAATCCGGCATTAAAAAAGGCAGCGAGCAAGATAATCAGCCATAGAATTAGCCACATTTTTAAAAACGAAACGAGAGTCACACCACTCACAGAAAAATCACTTGAGCGAATGTTTCCCGAAAAATGCTGGGTGACATTATGCCAGTCAATTTTTATACTCTCAACAGACTTTATATTTTTATGTATGCCAAACAACTCCGATCCTAGTCCTAAAGATAGCCCAACATACAGTCCAAACATCATCTCTCCGGCGGCACCAAAAATTACTCCAAAGGATATGCCTACAGTCCCCCAAAAAACCAGACGATAAAACAAATCTTGGTAGAGGCTTTTTAAAAAACGAGGTTGTAATTTTTCAATAAAAAATTCAGTTTTATTTTCTTCAATTAACTTGGCGCCCAGCCAGCCCAGCCAATACTTCGTTTTTTCGTCATTCTGGTAAGGCTTTCGACCCTGTTTCGTCGCCGGTAAATTAGCCCCACCCCGATACGCTCGTTGCAACCTCGCCTCAATATACGCCTCGAACAAAATTCGCCGCCGTTCCGTTACGTTTTCCTGCTGCGTCCACAATTCCACAGGTAAGTTGTCGCTAGACAACACTAACAGCGTCAGAAACAGGGGCGATCGCGCCAATCCCCTATCCGCATTCATCACGTCCGCATCGTTGCGAACCACATCCCAGAGCCAATCGCACTTGGCGCGACGCAAGTAGGTTTCAATTTGTCTGTCTGTCAACGGCTGTAAAATAATCGCCCCACTTAAACCCAAATTCGTCTCGTAAAGCTGATATTCCTCCAAACGAGAACACACCACCAACGGCGTACCGCTCCAAGTGGGTAAAAACTCGTTGAGCGCCTGCACGCAAGTTTCCTGACGTTGCGACAGCAACTCGTCTAACCCGTCGAGGAGCGGTAAAATTCGACCCTCTTCAATCCATTTTTCGGCGATATCTTTCCGCACCCCGTATTTCAGCTTTAAATCGGATACCATCCAACTGGGAATGTCTCGAAACTCCGACTTCCACGCCGATAGGTTGAGCAAGACGGGAACGGGATACGCGGCGTTTTCCTCCCCTCGTTTGACTAACTCTTCCGCCAGTTGTAACAACATGGTGGTTTTTCCCGAGCCCGGCGCACCCAGAATTAACAAACGTCCGCCGATTTCTTCTCGATTGAAAATTTCGACGATGTGGGTTCCCTCGGGACAGGGTTGGCTCGACGCATTCCCGAGTTTTACGTCCAGGCTCCAAGGGGGTACGACTTGGGTGGAATCTTCGGTTTTGTCGAGTTCCACGTAAACGCGCTGGTGGAGGGATTGCGCTAACCGTCCCGACACTTCGTTTTTTACGGCGTCGAGTAGTTTGGCTTCGGTGCGATCGCGCGATTCGGGGGGTGCGAAGTGCTGCACCACCTGCGCGATATCGACCTTCGCGCTGTCGTTGGCGTTGATGCCTTGCTGTTTGCGATCGACCGTCATCGCCGTTCTAGCTGAAATTTTGCTCGATTTTCTGGTTGAAGTTCGCTGTGGCGCTGTCGTTTATCAAAAATTTTGGGTTTAAAACCCCGCCCTTCTAGGGCGGCTTGACCGTAA
>NZ_JBNGCO010000218.1:0-2720 GCF_049974805.1 Baaleninema sp. | reverse complement strand
GCCGAAATTGCCCATGAACACGGTCACCCGAACCCTGACGACTTGGTATCGCAACGTCTTGAGAAACCCCAAATATCGCTGGTGGGTCATCCTGGGAACCCTGGTGTACTTATTCAGTCCCCTCGATATTTCCCCCGATGTGATTCCCATCATCGGACAAATCGACGACGTGGCGATCGCGTTCTTGCTCGTGTCGGAAGTCGTGCAGATGGTGACAGAACGGTTGCAATCGCCGCCAGTGTCCGACGCGGAAACCGAGGCGGCCTCCGTTCCCAACGATGCCGATACCACCGTTGATGTGGATGCCGTATCCATCGATTGAGGCGTGAAACCTCGCGATCGCAACCCAAAACACAACCGAAATCCCTTGCTGTTTTTCGTCGTTCTCAGTCAAAATTGAATGGCGACGGATTCCTTGGGAGTTGAGATGTCATGCCGAAACAGTCTCCGAAACAGTGGTTGAGCCTCAGTTCTGCGCTGAGTGTATTGTGGTTGGGAAGTGGATCGATCGCGATCGCCTCTCCCAACCCCCCTTCAACTCAAACTGAAAAACCCCCGCAACTGGCTCAAACCCTCCCCAACGCCAACACCATGCGGCCGACCTTGCGCGTCGGAAGCGAAGGCGCAGCGGCGATCGAACTGCAAGGGGTTCTCAAACTCATGGGATACTATGCTGGCGTCGTAGACGGCCGGTACGACGACGAAACCGCTACCGCCGTCACCCAATTCCAACAAGCGGCGGGACTCTCAGCCGATGGCGTCGTCGGTCTCGACACCTGGAACCGTCTGTTTCCCCCCATGCAAGTCGGCGGTATCGCCACCCCGGTTTACACCAACACTGGCTCCACCACCTGCGTCTGTCCCACCCCAACGACAGCCGCCACCACTCCCATGCCGACACCGCTGCCTTACAGGACAACCGCCGCCAGCACTCCCACTACCTCCGCTTCAACCGTCGCCACGAACGACCTCCCGGTTTTACGAGAAGGAGCGGAAGGTTCCGCCGTCGTAGAATTGCAAATTCTTTTGCAGGATTTGGGATTTTACCAAGGAGACGTCGATGGGGTTTTCGGGTCGAGAACGGCCGATGCTGTTGAAGCCATGCAAGCGGCTTACGGACTCGATGTCGATGGGGTCGTGGGTTCGGCGACCTGGGGAGCGTTACTCGGTTATTAATTTTCTGAATTTCTTCCCACTCGATGTTGTTCCGTGGGTAGTACTAAAGAGGTAATGATTCGTTGTAGTGGTGAATAAACTGTGCGATTCGTTCTCAGAACTACTCAGAACGACTACTCAAAGCTGTTTTTGATAATATTATAATGTTGCGATATTTATTTGAAAAATAATCGAGATAACTTTGAAGAAATATCTATTGAGTAAATCTCGATCGAAAACAAGTATAAACCCTGAGAAAATATCATATTTTTTAATTTAAACAGGCAAAAATACGGAGATATTTCTGTGGAAAATTCGGTTTTCGATCGCCCTCTTTTCCTTTTACGATCGAATGGCGATCCACCGAATACCCAGAAACTCAAATGACTTTCGACATTGCCGTAATTGGCGCAGGTTTGGCAGGACTCACCAGTGCGGCACAACTCCAACAAGCCGGTTACGACGTCGTCGTCGTCGAGAAATCTCGCGGAGTCGGCGGACGAGTCGCAACCCGTCGTATCCCTGGATATCGCGCTGATTTGGGGGCGCGGTATTTAGAAGAAACCGGGCGTTTGCTACCGCTGCTGCTGGAAATTTTACGCGATCGCCAAGTCGTCCGGTTGTGGACGGACACCCGCCATCGTTGGGACAGCGAATTAATATTAGAAACCCCATTAGAACCGCCATCCCCTCGCTATATCGCCCCCGACGGAATGAACGCCATCGGCAAGTTTCTCGGTCGAGGAATGCGGGTTTGGTTCAGCCGTCGTGCCGTTCGACTCGCCCCCCAAGCTGATGATACCTGGCATTTGTCCCTGGAAACCGTGGCAGAGGGATCGAACGCTGCGATCGAACTCACCGCGAAAGCCGTGATTGTCGCCACTCCCGCCCCGCAAGCGGTGGAAATTCTCGGAAACACAGCGCAAATCCCTGAAGAATTCCGCCAAAATTTAACAGCGGTGGAATACGATCCTTGCATTACAGCGATCGCCAAATACCCCAGCGATCGCCAACTCCCCGATTGGGTTTCCGTGGATTTTCCGCCCGACACCGATTTATTGTGGGTGGGACTCGACAGCAGCAAACGCCCAGACGCCCAACAACCTGTTTTCGTGGTTCACAGTAGCGCCGATTTTGCGCGATCGCACCTCGATACCGCCAATCTCGAAAGCGCAGGACGCCAATTGCTCGATCGCGCCGCCTCTTATCTCCTTCCTTGGCTGTCCGAACCGAAATTCCTACAAGTCCATCGCTGGCGATATGCCTTTACTTCCAAATCTTGGTATCGCGACTGTTTAGCCACCGCAACGCCGCTTCCCTTGGTGTGTTGCGGCGATTGGTGCGGCACTCAACAAATCGAAACTGCCCTGCGATCGGGTTTAGCCGCCGCCAGCATTATCAACAGTCAACTTCAGCAAGAAGTTCTCAATCCTATTCGTCAAGTCTGGCGATCGCTTTAACTGCTGCCGATCTCCAACCGCATCCCTCCAGCAAGCCGAATATGATGGAACCTTGACACTCCCCAGCTGTCACGGCGTGGGGATTCTTGGGTCTATGGGGAGCCA
>NZ_JBNGCO010000217.1:0-2755 GCF_049974805.1 Baaleninema sp. | reverse complement strand
GTTCGGTGCATGGCGATACTTTCGAGAGCGCCGCTGACCGCGAAAATTAGAATTAAGACCGCACCATCGACGAGTAAGTAATAGTCTTGTTGCCAAAAGCCTAAAATGGCGGCGCCTAACGCTGCCACAATCATCAGTAAGTCTACGTCCAACTCGCGCTCTTCCCACAGAGTTTCGAGTCCCTCGCGAGCCGAGTCGTACCCGCCGATGGTGTAAGCCGCCAGCAACGTCCACACGCCAAACCCCAGCCAACTTCCGTTGAGTGCGAGCCAACCGACGAGGGTGAGTAGCGCACAAATCGCAGCGGCGATCGCCTCGGGATAGGTTTTTATCCAATGTTGGAGTTTTCTGGGAAAAACAGACCGACGAATCATCGATACAACCTTTATGTTTCAGTCTGCGTATGGTAAACCTTGACATTAATGTTAAAGTCAAGAGAATTTTGGGAAAACAATCGGGAGCAAACGAGGTGTCAACGTCCTGGTTTGTGGAAAATGCTGACGATTAAAGAACTCACTCAAGCGGTCGGATGTGGTACGACACCGCGTATGGTGCGCCACTATCATCAAATCGGTTTGTTACCTCAACCGATGCGGTCTGCGAGTAATTATCGCTTGTACGATGAGGCGGACGTGCGGCGATTGAAGCGCATTGTGGCACTGAAGCAACAGGGGTTTCAACTGGCGCACATCAAGCAAATTTTGGAAACTCAGCCGGACTCGACTCAAACCGATTCGTTGATGCAGCAGTTACAGAAGCAGTATCAAACGGTGTTGCAGCATTTGGTGAAGTGGCGACAAACGGCGATCGCGCTTGAGGGGTTACTCGGACGAGATAGTTCTTGTCTTTCGACGCAAGTGGAAGCGTTGGCTCAACTTCAGTTGTTGGAAGTCGAAGCGCAAACGGCGCAATCTTTAAGTGAGGAACTTTGGCAATATTTAGATGCTGGAGTATGCGACCATCCCGAGAATTTTCAGGAGGCGTTACAGCGGTTGTTACCGGATTTGTCGGAGCGATCGAGTATTGAAGTCGATGTCTTGTCTCACCTGGTTTTAGCTTGTGGAGACGTGAGTTTGGCGGCGTTTATGCGTTTGAGTCCCGATGCGATCGCGGCGGCGAGAAACGCGCTGTCAGCGGGGTGTACGGTAATGGCGGACGTTCCGGCGGTGGTGGCGACCCTCGATCGCACTCGTTTGACGCATTTAGGCTGTCAGTGGCGATCGCTGGTGGAGAATCCCCATATTGATAGTGCGGAAGACGCCGAACAACAGTTTTGGCGCGATCGCCAGTTGAAGCAAAGACTTCGGGAGTCGATCGACGGTACGATTTGGGTGGTGGGTTATGCGCCGTCGGTGTTGTTGGAAATTTGCGATGCGATCGAGGCGCAAGTGGGACGACCTGCTCTCGTTATCGGATTACCGATTGGTTTCAGTCACGCGCCTGCGGCGAAACGGCGGTTGATGCAGTTATCAGTACCGTTTGTGACCAGTGAAAGTACGTTTGGCGGGGGATTGCTGGCGGCGATCGCACTCAATCGGTTGGCGGCGTCTTTAATTGAAAAACCGGATTGTCACTGCTATCTTCAGAAAACGAAATCTGACGTTCCGTAGAAACCTTATTTGCAAACGGTTGTCGCGCGATCGCCTAAATGTAGGTTTAGAAAGGAAAATTGGCCGATTCAAAAATCTGACTGAGCCATGCAATCGCACGGTCTTTAAAAAAGACTGCGAGCAAACCACATGCAATCGGGACAGCAATGGCGACGGCGAGTCTCCAGGTTTCGACTGCTGCTAAACTGCCATAGGTCATGTCTACAGATAGCGAGAGGTAAGCAAAGATAAGAATACCGCTCAAACTAGCGCCCAGCAAGAAGTTCTTCACTGGATTAGAATTTTGTTTTTGGGTCCCTTCAGAGTCTGATGATTTTTGAGAAGGCATTGACTGAACTCCTACGTTATTTTTTTCTTAAGTTTAGGTCACTCTTGTCAAATTGTCGCTTTTAAAGACGAATGGATTCGACTGAGCGATCCCGAAGGTCTTTTATGTTATAACGTGATTTTATCGACACTGCTCGAGAAATTAGAAGATTGCGCTGAATTTTGATAAAACTCGCTCATTCAAACGTTTTGCACGCTAACGTGACTTTTTAAGTGCGATCGTGTTGTAATCGAGATCGCGTCAAAAAAGCCATCTGTAAAAACTTGCAAGATTGCGATCGCAATCTACGTAAAATCAAGGAAGTACGAACAGCAGGACAGTCAAAATACAGTCAAAACTCAGTAATTTAATCTAAGTTTACTCAAAAAATCAGTAAATTATCAGTATCAGGATTGCGCCTTTCGATCTATACTTTCAATTAAAGTTTGAATGAATTGAAAAATTTGAAGTCTGTTCGATCGGTAACTGGGTACTCGATCGAAAACCTTGCGACCTTCAATTGAGGGAATAGAGGGTATTGGATACGCTTTGAATTTCAATGCTGGAAAACCCTGAAAACAGCTCGATTTCTCAACTGGTCGATCGAACTGGAGAAGTCTACCATGTTTCTATGGCATCGACTGAGACTCCATAACTGGCAACGTAAGGGCATTCATCTTCGTGACGCTCTCAAGTCGTTGTCGAATGTCATCCCCCCGATCTCGATTTTGCTCTTCGTACTGGGTTTTGTCCTCTGGGGCAATATTCCCTCTGTACTTTCAGATCGAGATATTCTAAATAAAAGACAAGAAACGCTCGAAACCTGTTGTTCTGAAAC
>NZ_JBNGCO010000216.1:0-2774 GCF_049974805.1 Baaleninema sp. | reverse complement strand
AACAGCTTTCTTCAGTCGAGGAATACCTCGATCTTGAAACTCGCGCCAACGAACGTCATGAATATATTAACGGAGCGATTATTTCGATGGCTGGGGGTTCCCCAAGACACAATAGAATAAAAGTCAATTTAATTATTGCCCTTGGGGTTGCCCTTAAAGATACGCCTTATCAGGTCTTTGATAGCGACCAACGGCTATGGATTCCAGAAAATCGTACTTTTACCTATCCGGATGTGGTTGTAGTTCGAGAGCCGATTATTACGGCTGACAACGACACCAACGCTATTACCAACCCGAGACTTATTATTGAAGTTCTCTCTGACTCGACTCGCAACTCCGATCGCAGCCAAAAATTTGTCACCTATCGGAGTCTTCCCAGCTTTCAAGAATATCTACTCATCGAACAAGATAGCATTCAAATCGAACAGCACGTGAAACAAGACGATCGCCACTGGCTATTGACCATTTACGACGATCTCAATGCTACAATTCCCTTGGCGTCTATTCCGGTCGAAATCGCGATCGCCGATCTTTATCGTCGCGTCTAGTTTCGATCGTCCTTCGCATTCGACTTAACGATGAGTCAGTATATTAGTATAATAAAGTTATGACCTACAAAGTTAATGGTTGCCACCGATGGAGTAAATTCTGAATGACACAAAAAATTGACGATCCTCATGCAACAAGGCGTAGATATTTCTTGAACCTCGTCCAAAAGCGAGTTCAGCCAGGGACGGGGAGTGGTAATGCTTTTTTAAATCGACGGACGTGGAATTATCTGGTGACGAACCTTAATGAAATTATTAAGCAAGCTCCCTTTGTTATTGTTGGTGGTGTAGCCACTCGGCTTTATATGCCAGAAAGAATGACATTAGATTTGGATATTTTAATTAAATCAGAGGATACCTCATTGGTTCACGGAGATTTAGAAAAAGCAGGAAGTCAAAAAAACGGTGAGTTAAGTATCCCTGGGAGTCAATGGACTTTACCAGATGGAACCTCCCTTGATGTTTTGGAAAATGGCGACTCTTGGGCAAAAGAAGCGATCGATCGCCCAAATTACACTCCCGATGGGCTACCCGTTATCGCCCTTCCTTATTTAGTGTTAATGAAACTCTTAGCTGGACGCACTCAAGATTTAGCAGATATTAGTCGGATGTTAGGAGGGGCAACAGAGACACAACTCGATCGAGTTAAGCACATCATTACTGGATATTTGCCTAGTGCAAGGGAAGATTTAGAGAGCTTAATCGTTCTAGGTCAACTGGAGCGACAATGAGATCATGAGTCAGCAAATTCTGATTGTCGCTGCTCATCCTGATGATGAGGTTCTAGGCTGTGGAGGGACGATCGCCCGTCACACCGCCGAAGGATCGACCGTAAACGTTATTTTCCTAGCCGATGGTGTCACCGCCCGCGATCGCGCCGATTCGGCAGAACGTCAACGTCGCCAAGCAGCAGCTCACCAAGCCGCCAACTGTTTAGGCATCCACTCCGTACAATTCCATGATTTCCCAGACAATCGCCTCGACACGATTGAATTGATTAAGATCGTCCAGACGATCGAACAAGCGATCGCCCAGCACCAACCCGATACCGTTTTGACGCACCACGCTGGCGATGTCAATATCGATCACCAACGAGTCCATCAAGCCGTCGTCACCGCTTGCCGTCCTCAACCAGGACATCCGGTGCGAACCTTGTTGTTTTTTGAAGTTCCGTCGAGTACGGAGTGGCAGCCTCCGGGTTCTGCTCCTGCTTTCTTACCGAACTGGTTTATCGATATTTCTGATACTCTAGAGCGTAAGCTGGAAGCCCTCTCCGCCTATCGTGAAGAACTGCGAGACTTTCCCCATCCCCGTTCCCGCGAGGCGATTGAGGCCTTGGCTCGCTGGCGGGGGGCAACGGTGGGGATTCGGGCGGCTGAGGGGTTTGTTTTGGGCAGACGAATTGATTGAGTTTTGCTTGATGGTATCTCTGATGTGACGTTATTAGGACAACGATCGATGCCTACGTCTCTGCACAAAATCCTAAGTGACATTGAGTATCCCGATTGTGATGGATTGCCTATGGCGGAAAGTGACGCGGCTCGGGACTATTTAATTTATGGGACGGAAGCCCTGAAACTGCATTTCCAGCATCGTTCAGATGTCTATGTTTCAGGAAACTTATTCATTTACTACGAACAGGGTAGTCCTAAAGCTGTTGTCGCGCCCGACGTGTTTGTGGTGTTTGGGGTTGAGGACAAACAGCGGTTATCTTACAAGGTCTGGGAAGAGAATAATAAACTGCCCAGTTTTATTTTAGAAATCACCTCAAAGAGTACCCGCAGTGAAGACCAAGGAACCAAGAAAGGACTTTATGCTTACTTGGGAATTCAAGAGTATTTTCAGTATGACCCTACTGCGGATTATCTAAAGCCCTCACTTCAAGGATTGCGCTTGCTGGATGGTAATTATTTTCCAATTCTTCCTCAGGCTGATGGCTCCAGTTTAGTCCTATTTTCAGAGGTCTTGGGTTTAGAGTTGCGACGCTTACAGGATGGCAGTTTTCGTTTTTATTGCCCTGAGACGGGAGAACGGCTGGGGAGTTTAATGGAAATTGAGGAATCTAGACAAGCGGAACGTGAAAAATCGCAGAAAATGGCCGAGCGATTACGGCAATTGGGCGTGAACCCCGAGGATTTGTAGTTTCAGTGATGATGAAGGTTGTTTTTCGCGTCGATTCATCTCAGCAAATTGGAACGGGGCATCTGATCCGGTGTCGGACGCTGG
>NZ_JBNGCO010000215.1:0-2854 GCF_049974805.1 Baaleninema sp. | reverse complement strand
ACGGAGACTCGTAGAACGATGAATCCCCCTGCCTTCAGGCGGGGGAGAACGTCAAGCCCCTGTTCGACGGACAGGGAACCATCGAGCGCATTATCGGGACGGCCAGCGATATTACCGATCGCAAAAATGCCGAACTCGCTTTACAAGCTTCCGAAGCTCAATATCGCTCTTTAGCACAACAAGAGCAACTTGTCAACCAGTTAGCGCGACAAATTCGCCTGTCGTTGGATTTAGATGCGATTTTAGAAACGACGGTACGGGAAGTGCGCTCGCTGTTGGGGGTCGATCGCTGTTATTTCCTGTGGTATCACCAAGACAGCGATAATGCTTTTGGCGAGCCGTTTTTCGAGTTAGTGGCCGAGGACAAAAACGCCCTGCTTCCGAGTCGTATCGCCTGTTATCCGCGCCACAGCGTCGAACCCTTAGCGGCGATCGTCACCCAACGCCAACCCGTCCGTATCGACGATGTGAGTCGCGTCGAAGACCGGGACATTCAAAGGCTGTTAGAGGAATTCGGCTATCGATCGATCCTGTTGCTTCCGGTACAAACCGAAGGGGGCGATTTAGGGGTGTTGGCTTGTAGCTACGAAACGGAAACCCAGCCTTGGGACGAGGCGGCGGTAGAACTACTCGAGGCGGTGTGCGATCGCCTGGCCATCGCCATTCAACAAGGCTGTCTTTACCAGCAGTCGCGGGAAGCCGAACAGCAAGCCACAGCGAAGAGTCAAGAACTCGAACAGGCGTTGCGAAAACTGCAAACCACTCAAACGCAACTGGTACACGCCGAAAAAATGTCTTCGTTGGGTCAGTTGGTGGCGGGGGTTGCCCACGAAATCAACAATCCCATCAGTTTTATTTTCGGGAATTTAGTCTACGCACGGGAATACGTAGATGATTTGCTGAAATTGGTAGAGACGTTTCGTCAAATCTATCCCCCCACGCCAGACATCGAAGCGGAAATCGAGTCGATGGATTTCGAGTATATCGTGGCGGACTTACCGAAACTGTTCGAGTCCATGAAATCGGGAGCCGTTCGGATTCGGGAAATCGTGCGATCGCTGCGGACGTTTTCTCGCCTCGACGAAGCAGAGGAGAAGGCGATCGACGTGCGGGAGAGTTTCGACAGTACCTTGACGATTCTGGCGACTCGCTTGCGGAGAACGGGGACCCATTCAGAAATCCGGGTGGTGAAGCAGTACGGCGAACTTCCCGCCGTTCACTGTTACGCCGGACAACTCAACCAAGTATTGATGCACCTCCTCGTCAACGCCATCGACGCTTTGGAGAAGCGCCGCAGCCAGGATGGGAACGCTCAGATTACCATAACCACAGAGGCGATCGAGGGCGATCGCGTGCGGTTGAGCGTCTCCGACAACGGCGTAGGAATTCCACCAGAAGCCCAAGAGCGCATTTTCGATCCGTTCTTCACCACCAAACCCGTGGGGAAAGGGACGGGATTGGGATTGTCGATTAGTTATCAAATTGTGGTCGATCGCCACCGGGGATCGTTAACCTGTCGATCGATCCCCGGAGAAGGAACCACCTTCGTCGTAGAAATTCCGGTCTCGAAACCTCCAGAGTCCAATAAAAATTCCTCCCCGTGAGTTCGCCAGGGAGGAGGTTGAAATGGGATCGAGACGAAAATCTATCCTGATCTCAAGATAGCAGAGGCGTGGGGGAATACACCTCTACCTGTAGATAGATGCAAAAAAAACGCCGATTCAGGTTGAATCCTCGATTCTCCTCTTCAGTCAAGATACTCTGCGTCCTCTTTCTTATGGAAACTTACGGACTATCAGTAATAAAAATCGTTTTATTTTTCCAGTTATAGCAGTCGCCACTCCAGTTAGAACACTATGCGCAAGCAAAGCGAAGGACGTGTTCCATGGCCTCTCGTAAGGTAGCAAAATGTTGAATTTGATGGCGGATACGACTTTTAAGCCAAGACCAACAGTGTTCAATTTTGTTGAAGTCAGGAGAATAGGGAGGTAAGTACCAAACTTCACACCCGGACTCTTGAACCAGTTGTTCGATACGTCCTCCTTTATGAAAGGTGGCATTGTCAATCACCAGCTTCTGTCCTGGCTTTAACGTCGGGATGAGGCAGGTTTCGAGCCAGATTTCAAAGACCGAACGATTGCAGGCTCCTTCGAGGGTAAAGGGAGCCAACAATTCTCCGGCACACCAAGCCGCTATCATATTGACTCGACCTTGCCGGCGACCTGACTTGACGGCATGAAGGCGTTCTCCTTTGGGAGCATAGCCATAACCATAATCATCTCGGCTATCCATGCCCGCTTCATCGGCATAGACAATCTCTTCGGGCTTGAGAGAGGCTAACTGTTTTTTGAATTCTGTCCGTTTTTTCTCGTCTCGTTCCCGATAGCCGTAAGTTTTTTTTTACGAGTGAATCCGATTTTCTTCAAGGCTCTCGAGATGCTTCTGGCACTGATGTCACCGTCCCACAACTGAGCCATCTGTTCCTGAGTCTGATCGGCATGCTCTTGGGCAAAGGCTCGAAACTTTTCCCAGTCGGTGATTTTGTGGCCGTGACCGGGAGGACTATAAGACTTGGCTCGGAAATCCCCCGTCTCCGCTTTTCGCTTGAGCCAAAGGTTAATCGTGTTACGACTGATGCGAAACACCTCGCTGGCTTCGCTCTTCTTCATCCCATCGAGTTCGATGGCTTCGATGACCTTGCGACGTAAATCGTAGCTGTAAGAATTTGACATGACCGATAGACCCCTCCCTCTTTCGACTCTCTTCTATCTTACGTCCTAACTGCTTTGGCGGCTGCTATATTTTTATCGTGAGTGATGGAATTCGATCGCAATTCTGATAAAATTAATTGTAT
>NZ_JBNGCO010000214.1:0-2916 GCF_049974805.1 Baaleninema sp. | reverse complement strand
TACGGCGATATCTTTTCTAACAAGGGTTTCAGGACTTTTCTGCACCACTAAGGAGAAAGAGTTTAGCTTGGTTTAAAAAGACATAAATTCTTGTTAGGGATCTTGAATGATTAGATAGTCGCCACTGAGTTTATGTCCGTTGAGTTTTTAACTCTTTTTCTGTCTGGACTGGAAATCATCTCTGACTCATTATCTAGCTTAGAGTTTATCGCAGCTTTTTCGTCGATGCAGTAACTCAGCAGGTCGAAATCTGGCTTGAGTTATTTTTTTACCCATTAAACTCTTCTTAAAAACTCACCTTTTTCCGGTTTCTCCCTAAAAAATCGGTCTGTTGTCGCCAGATCCCCAGCATCTCGAAGATGCCGGGGATCTCATACTGGTAACGCCCTGCAACAGTTGTAAAACGCCCCCCGTTCGACTAGTCTAAACGAAGTCGCGTCAGATCGAGGTGAATGGGATTTCGAGTTAGCCAAACCATAGCCGTTAGCCTGTTGGGATTCCTGTTCGCCGGCTCGAGTGTCGCCCAATCTCTCGACGCCGAAACCTGGTACGATCGCTGTCGGGAACTGACGGACAACAGCGCGTTTCGAGAAGCCCGATCGACCTGTACCCAAGCGTTAGACGCAGCGAGAGCGCAAAACCAAACCCAGTTAGAAGCCTGGATTTCCGACGAGTTAGGCTACACCTATCGCAAATTGGGAGAACTCGATCGCGCCTTGGCGGTGTACGATCGCGCCTTAGACCTCTACGACAGCTTGGGCGATCGCGAGGGTTTGGAACGCACCTACAATAATATCGGCGTCGTCTATCAAATCGCCGGAAATTACGCCGCCGCCTTGGAACAGTTCGATCGCGCTCTCCAACTGGTACGCCAACGGAACGAACGCTTTGGCGAAGCCGTTTTACTCAACAATATTGGAGAACTCTACCGCCGTTTGGGACAACCCCAGTTAGCGCGATCGCGTTTTGAAGCCGCTTTAGCGATTTCCCGCGAATTGGGCGAGGCTCAGCTAGAAACAATCTTTTTAGGCAATATCGGAGCAGCAGCGCACGATTTAGAGCAATTTGAGACGGCGATCGACTATTACGAACGCAGTTTAGCCCTAGCGGAAGACATCGGCGATCGCCAGCAAATCCCCCAGATGCTCGTCAATTTGGGGGCGACTTACGAACGGTTGCAGCAGTTCGATCGCGCCATATTAGTCTATCGTCGCAGTTTACCGCTGTTGGAAACCTTGGGAGACGCGGCGACAATGGCGCAAAGCCTCAACAACCTCGGTTCGGCGCATCGTCAGTTGGGAGAATCGCAGGTGGCGATCGAGTATTACCAACGGGCGATCGAACTGCGTCGGGAAATCGGCGATCGCGCGGGAATTGCAGTCACCGCCAACAATTTAGGCGTCGCACAGTGGGAACTCGGCGCCTTGGAAGCCGCCACCGATTCCCTTTACCAGTCGATCGAGATGTTAGAATCCCTGCGTCCGGGGTTGGTCGATCGCGATCGCGTCTCGATTTTTGAAAAACAAGCCCAGACTTACAGTATCCTGCAAAAGGTCTTAGTCGATCGCGGCGAAATCGAAACCGCCTTAGAAGTCGCCGAACGGGGAAAAGCCCGCGCTTTTTTGGAATTGTTAGCCCGCCGTCGTTCTCCGGAAGATGCAGAAGCCTTAGCCCGCGATCTCGTTCCACCCCCCACCCTCGCGGAAATTCGAGAACTCGCCCGAAACCGAAACGCGACATTGGTTGAATATTCGATCGTTTCGGACAATCTAAATCGTCCTTCTGACTTGTTTATTTGGGTTATTAAAAATACAGGAGAAATCCATTTTAGAAGCGTTTCCATCGATTTAAATACTGAAATTGTACCAATTTTAACATCAGGAAGCATTAAAAATAACGATTCTGGTTTAATTCATGGATTAGTTCGCAGCACTTACGAAGCCGTTCGAGAAGACTTACCAGGAATCGATATCAGTCGCTTAAATCGCAACCTGCGATCGCTCGATCGACTGCTCGTCGAACCCATCTCCGACTTATTACCCGACTCTCCCGATTCGCCTCTCATTATAATTCCCCATCAAACCTTATTACTGGTTCCCTTTGCAGCATTAAAAGACGAAAACGGACAGTTTTTTATCGAAAAACACGCCTTTTCCATCGTCCCCGGAATCCAGGTTTTAGACTATACCAATTTTGCAGAAACGACTCGATCGAACGCCCCGAAACACTCCGAAATCCTCGAGGCATTAATCATCGGAAATCCTCAAATGCCGGACGATTTACCCCCCTTACCGGGAACGGAACGAGAAGCGATCGAAATCGCCAATTTATTGGGAACGCAACCGTTAATCGGCCGTGCAGCCAACGAAGCCGCTGTCATGGGTCAACTACCGCGATCGCGTGTCGTGCATTTTGCCACCCACGGCACCTTTCGCTACTTAACCAATTCCAGCATACCCGGCGGAGTGGCACTGACTGCAACCGACGATGGCGACGGTTGGTTGACGAGTGATGAATTGCAAGCCATCGGCTTACCCCAAGCGGAACTGGTGGTGTTGAGTGCTTGCAATACCGCCTTGGGAGCAATTACCAGCGATGGCATTTTAGGATTGTCACGATCGCTACTCGCCGCTGGAACCCCGAGAGCGATCGTTTCTCTGTGGCAAATCGACGACGAAGCTAGCGTTGTATTGATGACAAATTTTTACCGTCACTGGCTTGAAAGTGGCAGTGCTTCCGTGGCGTTAAGACAAGCCATGTTAGAGGCCATTGAAGACAATTTTCAACCCAAAGATTGGGCAGCATTTCTGTCCGTTGGAGAATTTGAATAATTCCCAGCTCTCCGTGTCTCTGTGGTAAACAAAAAAAGACAAAAAGAAACCCCCTCGCGGTTGGAGGAGGTTTCTTGAAAAATGA
>NZ_JBNGCO010000213.1:0-2920 GCF_049974805.1 Baaleninema sp. | reverse complement strand
GCACACCTAATGCCGCCCTGGAAGGGCGGGGCTTGAAACCCATTATTTTTGGTCAAGTCCGAAATCAGTTCGTGGCGTACTGAGAATCTCAGGAGCGGTATTGGACGGGTCGGGCATTAAGCGAATCCTATAGTCCTGAACCGCTGTTCCCCCGTTTCCGTCAGCTACATTCAGGGCGACCGGAAATTCAAACAACGCCCCGTCTCCACCCGCTGCCGTGCGGCCATCTCCAGGGGTGATAATATCGGCGCGATCGCTGTCTGTCCAGACTTGGAAACGATAGTGCAGGGGAGATGTCGAGGTTCCCCCTTCGAGATAGAGCGTATAGTCCCCATCCTCGGGCAACAGAACATCTTCCAAGTCTGTATTAAAGCGTGCTCTTTCAATTAATTGATAATTGGGGTCGTAGAGTTCCCAATAGGAGTTCGATGTACCTTGCAACAGATCGAAATACAGGCGTTGGTCGGCTTGGCCCTCAAGTTTATAAACATCTCCGTACTGACCGGTGGGCAAGCTGCCGTCAACGGGCATCCGTAACTTGACGTCACGACCGGCACTCAAATCAAGGAGTTGGAATTGGTACTCGTTAGCATTATTGTTTTGGCCAGAAATTACCAGATGATAAATTCCATCTAGATCGAGAGTCTCAGGAGCGGTATCTCTCGAATCATACAATCCCTGGGAAAATACTAGCTCGCCGTTGGGAGTGTACAGTGCAGCATGGACATTCCGTCCGGTCATTCCGTTCAACAAAATCCGTTGTCCGGTCTGAGCATCAAAACTGTACACTTGAGCATCGAGACCATCGGTCGTTCCCGAGATTGCCTGACCAATTTCGATGAGTTCAGAGGCCTCTTGGGATAACTCTAAGATATTCAGACCGTAATCGCCGCTCCCTGACGAAACATCTACGACATACTCACCGGTTTGAGGTAGGGTGACGAGACCGATGTCACGACGGCTATAACGATTGAGAACATCTGTACCATCGGGCGCAACCAGTCGCGTGCGAAAATAGTTGTCCGTCAAGTTATCAACATAAACCTGCATCCCAGCCGAGGCGGTAAACCGATGGGTTTGATTCTCGCCACTTGACAGAGTCCCCGTAAATTCCTGACCGAGACCACTCGTTGCTATGGCCTCGGTTGCCATGTCAGTCACCTCAAAGGAATACGCATTCTCTCCTGAACTTGAGGAGTCCACAGCCAAGGTATAGCGTCCATCGAGGGGTAGCGTGGCCTCAAAATCAGAACTTGTGCTATTTCCATATCGGCTGGCAAGTCCTTGATTCCCCGGACCGTAAAGGTTCCAGCTCACTCCATTATCTGCCCAGAGCCAATCGAAATCCAAAACTTGCCCGGCGGTTCCCTCGATTTGATAAAGTTCAACCTCAGAGTCCGAGAGGGTTCCAGACACCGACTCGCCCAGAGGCAGGGATGGAACGGCACTGAGGTCACTCAAGCGGAAACTGTAATCGCCTAGGGCAGTATTCTCACCATCAATTTCGAGACGATAGGGGCCGCTTTCTGTCAATGTTAGGGGTTGCGACCAATCCTCATCCGGGCTGATAGACAATATGGTGTGACCACCGGAACCCAAAAGCCTTGCCGTTAAAGAGGTATCGGCGGATAATCCATCAAAGAACAGAGACTGACCGATACCACCAGTAAACTCATACATGTGGCGATCGCCTGCTCCCTCCAAGGTTCCTTCTACCACTTGACCGAAAGGAAGCGATAGGGAATCAAACGTGGCAGCACGAACGGTTAGAGCGTAATCGTTGCGCGTTCCGCCGTTCCCAAACAACGCTAATGTATAGGTTCCTTCGTCCGTCAGCTCCTGCTCGAGATCGAGATCGAACCTTCGATCGCTAAAAACCTTAGTTCCGTCGGGAGCATAGAGGACGTACCGGTCCGTTGATTCTCCAGTCGCCTCGAAATATAGATGCGTTCGAGCGTCGTTTTCAAACTGGTACAGTATGGCTTCTCGTTCGCTGGTTCCGAAGTCACCCGAAAGTTCGATGTCGAGAGGGAGTTCGGGACTGGAGGCGAGATCGAACAGTTGGAAGCCATAACCGGTTACTGTATCTTGGTCTCCATCAACGACGAGTTGGTACGTACCGTCTTTACTCAAAGTCAACGGTTTGCGATCCTGGTACCACAGTTCTTTACCATTTTCGTCGAGTAAGGAAACATCCAGAGAACTCGACCGGAAGAGAGGCTGGTAAAACAGCGTCTGACCCAGTTTTCCGGTAAATGTATACGTATGTTGCTCTCCCGGCTCAGTGAGCGCGTTCGTTACGGTTTCACCCAACGTTAGATCGAACGTTGGAAATTCTGGCGTGACGATTTCTAACTGGTAACTCTTGTCAGTACCGTTACGACCGTCGAAAACGAGAACGTACTCTCCGTCTCGAGGTAGCGTTGTCTCGTCATCCGTATTGAGCCATTGCCCAAATAACCTATTACCCGCCGAGTTGTAGAGTTGGTAATAATTTGGAGAATCGCCAGCGAGTCGATCGAAAAACAGCGTTCGATCGGCTTCACCAGTCAAGCGGTAGGCATCGGCAGCGCGACGGCTTTCGCCAAAATCGCCCGTTATTTCTGTATCGAGGGCGACAGTCGGCGCCGCCATTAAGTCGAGAAGACGAAGCGAGTAATCGCCCTGTTGTTCTCGATACCCATCAATTTCGAGAGTGTAGGTTCCCGCTTCGTTTAGGAGAACGGGATTCGGATCGTTCCCGCTCAACCAAAGCGTTTGAACGTGGCGATCGCTCGGAGAAGTAAGGGTCGCTTTAATAGAAAGGCTGTAGGCTAAGTTATCCAGATACAGCAGTTGTCCGGGCGCTCCCTCGAAGGTATAGGTATCGCGCTCTCCCACTTCTGAAATCGACCCAACAATCGTTTGCCCGAATTCGTAA
>NZ_JBNGCO010000212.1:0-3093 GCF_049974805.1 Baaleninema sp. | reverse complement strand
CGACCGAATACACCGTGCCGTTTTGTAACAGAGTTTGACGGGCAGCTAACTCTAACAAATCTTCAGCGTTACGCTCTCGAGAAGAGTCCATCTCCACATGGCGCGTTTGCGGGTCGAACCGTCCCCAGCGTCGGACGCCTTCAGCGACGAACAGCGTATCCACTTGACCGGAATAGGCAGCCGGAACGATTTCCTCAAGGCGATCGGTCGCTTGTCCGGTGCCCGCGAGTTCGTAAAACTGCTCTCGCGCCTGTTGCTGTTGTCGTTGAAACTCGGGTGCGATCGCTTGCCAAGCCTGACGGTGTAGCGTTTCCGGTTTCCACTCGTCGGGATTGCCTTCAACCCCTTTCTCAAGCAGGTGCGGATAGCTGTTCGCGTCCCGGTAAATCGGCAGTAGGTAATCGACTCCCGCTAAAACCAGCGGACGTTTCGAGTCGCCCAGTTTCTCGCGCACCGCATCATCGACTTGGTGGAAATAGCGGCGAATCGTCTCTTTTCGATCGCTCGTCGCTGCCCCTTGTCCGTAGCGAACCGTCGTCGCCGGACCGCCCGTGTAAATCTGGACTTGTTTTTCGGGATCTTCGTATGGCAGGGCTTCCGCCAGACCTTGCGGCGCGTTGTCGAACTTAAGCTCTTCGATATGGTGGCGCGTTCCCCGCAACAACCGCACGCCGTTGAGACTCAACGCCAGCACGTAGAAGTCTCGATCGTTCGAGAGCAGGCCGAACAGGGGTTTGAGGTAAAACCGATTGCCCACGACGACCAGCGGCTCGAAATGATGGGGCAGACGATAGTGGAAAGACGTTCCCTCTGCCAAAAACAACGCTAAGCCTTGGTTCTGAGACTGCCAAAAACTCCGGTTATCCGGTTGGATCGGTTGTTTGGCCGGTTGTAAAATGGCCTCGATCTTCGAGGCAGGAAACTCCTGTTCCTGAAGCTTTTGTGCGGCCTCGCTCACGAGATTTTTTAAGCGTACCGGATCTTCGCGCACGGCAGGCGTCCCTGCCTGATGAGTCGGCATATATAGGGACACGCAGGGATCTCGGGAAATTTGCGTTAAATCGTTTAACTCGGATCGAATAAATGAAGCGATCGAGATAGTCATATATAAAACACCTCGGATTGTCTATCTCTATTTCTATTGGAGAAAACAACGAGGAAATTTACATCTTTCTATAGGCAGACACTCTTTTGATAGATGAGGGGATGATGCTCAGTGGTGCAGAAAACTTTTCGAGATCTGGGATTGACAAAATACACAAAATATGTATTTAAGTCCCCGCTCCCAGTTGGCCATGCTAAGTTAAAGCCGTCCTAGAAGGACGGCGTAAAAGACCCAAAATTTTCGATAATAAGAAAAACGCAACGGTAACAAAACGTAAAGCATGGCACGAGACTTACGGGGATTCCTCAACCTACTCGAAGAACGCAGACAACTGCGCCGCATCAACGCCCTAGTCGATTCCGACCTCGAAATCGCCGAAATTTCCAACCGGATGTTGCAAGCAGGCGGTCCGGCCCTCCTGTTCGAGAACGTCAAAGGCGCAGAGTTTCCCGTCGCCGTCAACCTGCTGGGGACCGAACAGCGGGTATGTTGGGCGATGAACATGGAAAAACCCCAGGAACTCGAAGAACTCGGCAAAAAACTGGGGATGTTGCAACAACCCAAACCCCCGAAAAAGATATCTCAAGCCATCGACTTCGGAAAACTCCTCTTCGACGTAGTCAAAGCCAAGCCGGGACGGGATTTCTTTCCCCCCTGTCAACAAGTCGTCGTGGAAGGCGACGACCTCGACCTTCACAAAATTCCCATGATTCGCCCCTATTCCGGCGATGCGGGGAAAATTATCACTTTGGGATTGGTGATTACCAAAGACTGCGAAACGGGAACCCCCAACGTGGGCGTGTATCGGTTGCAGTTGCAATCGAACAATACCATGACGGTGCATTGGCTCTCAGTTCGCGGCGGGGCGCGACATTTGCGGAAAGCCGCCGAACGGGGTCAAAAACTGGAAATTGCGATCGCCCTCGGCGTCGATCCCTTGATTCTCATGGCGGCGGCGACGCCGATTCCCGTAGACTTATCCGAATGGCTGTTCGCCGGACTTTACGGCGGTTCTGGGGTTCCCCTGACGAAATGCAAGACCCTGGATTTGGAAGTTCCCGCCGCATCGGAATTCGTCCTCGAAGGAACCATTACCCCCGGCGAAATGCTTCCCGACGGACCCTTTGGCGACCACATGGGCTATTACGGCGGCGTGGAAGATTCGCCGTTGATTCGCTTCCACTGCATGACGCACCGCAAAGATCCTGTGTATCTCACCACCTTTAGCGGTCGTCCGCCGAAGGAAGAAGCGATGATGGCGATCGCCCTCAACCGCATTTACACGCCGATTTTACGGCAGCAGGTGTCCGAAATCGTGGATTTCTTCCTTCCGATGGACGCCTTGAGTTACAAAGCGGCAATTATCTCCATTGACAAAGCCTATCCCGGTCAAGCCCGCCGCGCCGCCTTAGCCTTTTGGAGTGCCTTACCGCAGTTTACCTATACGAAGTTCGTCATCGTCGTTGACAAAGACATTAACATCCGCGATCCGCGTCAGGTGGTGTGGGCGATTTCCTCGAAAGTCGATCCCAGTCGCGATGTTTTTATCCTCCCGAACACGCCTTTCGACACCTTAGATTTCGCCAGCGAGAAACTGGGGTTAGGGGGACGCATGGGAATCGACGCCACGACGAAAGTTCCCCCCGAAACGGAACACGAATGGGGAGAACCGTTAGAATCCGATCCGGAGGTGGCGAAAATGGTCGATCGACGCTGGGCGGAATACGGCTTAGCCGATCTCGATTTAGAGGATGTCGATCCCAACAAGTTCGGTTACGAAGTCAATTAACCCCGAACCGTAGGGTGCTGTGACGCGGGGGCAAAAATGCCGCCCCCCACCGTAAAATGACATTCCCGCGTCACGCACCGCCCCCATCCATCCCATCGATACAACAACGTATCGGATGGAATCTTTCACCTCATCTCATCATCTCCTCATCTCATCATCCCCTCATCTCATCATCCCCTCATCTCATCATCCCCTCATC
>NZ_JBNGCO010000211.1:0-3533 GCF_049974805.1 Baaleninema sp. | reverse complement strand
CCAATTTGGACTAGACACCCTCAAGACCATTTTTAGAATGAAATAGCCCTGGGTACTCTATACTCTTCCCTGTGCGTTATTCATCGATCGACATACATCCTACCCACTTTCCTATAGAATGGGGACAATATCACGAAAAAGAAGGGAGAATCTCGGGTTCGATGCGATCGAACCTCGAATTCCGTAAGCTGTCTCAAAACTGGCGATCGGAACTTGCTATAGTGAAATACGATCGACCGTCGCGCTTTCCTGACTTATGAGTTCCCTCTTCTCTGGTTTTGAACTTAGATGAAACTGCTAATCGATGGCTGGAAAGAATTCAATCATCGCCAGCGTTTAAAAAAACTGGCACTTTGGAGTTTAGCCTTTATTCTCGGACTCGCACTATTTCGCGTTTCCACCGAACTTTTATTTGAAGAAATTCCAGTTTTTGGCTTTCACGATATTATCGATCGCACCAATCCCCAAGAACAGCCACCCAACCGCGACGAGTGGAGCAGCGACTATTTCAAACAGGATTTCGAGGCGTTTCTCACAGAATTAGTCCGTCAAGATTACTGGTTTCTCACAGCGCAAGACCTCTACAAATACTTCCTCGCCGACAATCCCCAACCTCTCCCCAAAGAAAAGCGCCAACAGAAAAAAGTTTTAATTAGCTTCGACGACGGGTATAAAAGCGCCCACAACAATATATTTCCCATTTTAGAAAAGCTCGATCGCACCTACGACACCCCCATTAAAATCGTCTGGTTCCTCAACCCCGCCTTTATGGGAATCCACGGAACCGCCCTCGATCGCGCCAGTTGCGACGACTTCCGAATCGGAGTCGAAAAAGGCTATTACGACTTACAATCCCATACCTCCAATCACGAAGATTTAACCAGGTTAAACTCAAAAGATCTCACCAAAGAACTCCTCGGATCTCAAAAATTACTGCGAGCCTGTACCCAAAATTTAGACCCCAACAATCAAGTCGCCAATCATTTAGCATATCCCTTTGGATCTGTCAACCTAAAAGCCTTAAAAGAAGTGAAGAAATATTATCGATCGGGCTATTTATATAACGGCAAAACCTTGCGGATAGATTGGTGGATCGATCGTTACCACATCCCGCGCATCACCGTCAACCGCAACCACAGCATAAAACAACTCCTCAACATGGCATCCGGCGGATGGATTTAATAATTAATAATATTTTCTAAATTCGTTTTCTAAAGTCGTTTTTCTAAAGTTTGTCTAAAGTCGGTTGGGTGGAGCGCCAGCGAAACCCAACACCCCCTGTATTCTTAACTAAAAAACCCTGTATTCTCTGTGCCTGATGTCGTGAATCCCTCCCCAACCCATAAAAAAGGAGTCCAACCGTGACGCGGGAAAATCCAGAATTCAAACGCGCCGACGCCCTCGATGCCTTGCGGGGAATCGCCGTATTAGCCATGATATTTTCCGGCATCGTTCCCTTCGGCGGCGCACTTCCCCCCTGGATGTATCACGCCCAACTTCCGCCCCCCGAACATACCTTCAACCCCGAAATACCCGGCTTAACCTGGGTGGATTGGGTATTTCCCCTGTTCCTCTTCTCCATGGGGGCGGCGATTCCCCTCGCCCAGTCGCGGCGACGCGAAAAAGGCTGGCATGGGTGGCAAATCGTTCCCTCAATCCTCTGGCGAGGGCTGTCGCTGTTGGCGTTTGCCGTATTCCTGCAACACCTGCGCCCCAACATCCTCAATCCCGCCTTGGGCGATTTACGCTGGTGGCTGGCATTGTCAGGATTCCTCATTTTGGGCTTAGCCTTCGGCAAATTTCCCAAATGGATACCCAACCTCGCCCAAAAAGCCCTCAACCTCACCGGATGGCTGCTGGGAATCCTGCTGCTGTCGCAGTTGCAATATCCCGACGGAAGCGGATTTTCCCCCACGCGCAACGACATTATCCTCGTCGTCTTAGCCAACGTCGCCGTGGTGGGGGCGTTGGTGTGGTGGCTGACGCGGCGTAGCGTGGCGTGGCGGTTGGGAGTGATGGCGTGGTTGTTCGCCTTACAGCTTTCCTACAGCGAAGCGGGATGGGTCAAACAGGTGTTTTCCCTCTCGCCGAGTCCCAGTTTACTGAATTTCGCCTATTGGAAATATCTCTTCGTTGTCATTCCCGGCACCATTATCGGCGATGGGCTGTTGCGGTGGATGAAGTCATCTCAACCCGTTCTCCCCGCTGAAAATGTCATGGAAACCTTGCAGGTGACGCCACCCGATGACGAAGCGACAGGATGGCAAAGCTGGCAATACCTGACGCTTGCGTTTTTAGGAATTACCCTATCTCTGGTGTTACTGGTGGGATTACAAGCCCGTTGGGTGTGGCAAACCACCGCCGTCACGGCCATTTTGGGGGCGTTACTGTTGCGTTTAGTCCGTTCTCCGCTGGATGCAACAGAACGGTTACTCGCCACCTGTGGGCGATGGGGCCTGTATTGGGTGCTGTTGGGCTTAGCCTTTGAACCCTATGAAGGGGGCATTAAAAAAGATCCCGCGACGTTGAGTTATCTGTTCGTCACGGTAGGAATGTCGGCGTTGTTGTTGGCGGCGTTGTTCGTGGTGTCGGAGGTCTTTCGTCAAAACTGGACGTTATATTTGTTCGTCGCCACGGGGCGCAATCCCCTCGTGGGTTACGTGGGCTATGCCAATTTACTGCTACCAATTTTGACGCTGACCGGATGGCGAGAAACCATTAACGATTTCACGATGTCGCCGATGCGAGGGGTGATGCGGGCGGCGGTATATACGCTTCTTGTGGCACTGATGGCTACCGGGATGACGTGGTTACGCTGGTTTTGGAAAACCTGATTGACATCCTCACCGCCGAAGGAAGGACGGTGATTCCCAAACCTCGCGATTTGGGTTCCTGCTTCCTTCCCTTACGGGTTTTTCGCAGTTGCTCTTGGGAACAATGTCCTTCAAGACTTACACTCGCTTCACAGGCTGTAACGGTGTGTCCCACCGCCAAAAGATTCTGTGCGGCGTTGATGTCCCGGTCGTGAACCGTCCCACATTTCGGACAAGTCCACTCTCTGACATCCAACGCCATCGAATCGGCTTTGTGTCCGCAACATCCCCCCTTTAGTTCCCCCCTTAATAAGGGGGGTTAGGGGGGATTCGGAAACCATTTATCTACCTTGACGAGAGTACGCCCGTACCACTGACATTTATAGTCCAGTTGGTTGACAAACTCTCCCCAGGCACAATCAGAGATGTGTTTGGCGAGTTTGTGATTTCTCACCATCCCTATCCCCCCTTTAGTTCCCCCCTTAATAAGGGGGGTTAGGGGGGATTCCACCACAATCGTTTGGTTTTCGCGAACGAGGCGGGTTGTCAGCTTGTGCAGGTAGTCATTCCGAGCATCTTTGATTTGTTCGTGAATCTTGGCAACTTTACGACGCGCCTTCTCTCGATTCCGAGAACCCTTCATCTTGCGAGAGAGGGCTTTTTGAGCGCGTCTCAGGCATCCCCCCTTCGCCCCCCTTTGAAAGGGGGGTTGGGGGGGAT
>NZ_JBNGCO010000210.1:0-3550 GCF_049974805.1 Baaleninema sp. | reverse complement strand
GAGTTCGCCGCAAGAGGGACTCTTGCTGGGGAGTTGGATAGAAGCGATATCGGAAAGCTCGAAGTGTCATTTTGGCAGTTTACTAGCCCAAATTTATTGTAAAGCCGTCCTGGAAGGACGGGGTTTTAAACCCAAAATTTCGTGATCACCCCGATCGCACCATCACCCCGATCGCACCATCACCTCATCATCCCCTCATCTCATCACCCCATCACCTCATCATCCCCTCATCATCCCCTCATCTCATCACCCCATCATCTCATCACCCCGATCGCACCATCAACGTCCGCATATGTTCTTTGAACGCTTCCACTTCAGCAGGAGTCGGTTGGGTTTGCTGCCAACTGTCTCGCTGGTTGAGGCGATCGTTCCAGGCTTGGACGCGAGGATACTCCGCCAGGGAAACCCCCAATTGGGGCAACCACAACACCGCCGTTCCGCCGACGATATCCGCAAACGAGAGAGTTTCGCCGCCGAAATAGGACGCCTCGCCCAGTTTCTCCTCGAAAAAGCCGAGAACCGTTCCAACCTTCTCTCGAGATTTAGCCAAGGTTTCCTCGTTGGCGTTACCGAATCCCATCGCCTGACGGATTAACGGATTCATGGCGGGTAACAGTTCGTTGGTGGTGACGAGTTCCACCATGCGAGCGATCGCCAAGGCTTTCGGTTCCTGGGGAAGTAACGACGGTTCGGGAACTTTCGCCTCGAGATAGTCCAAAATCGCCAGGGATTCCACCACCGCAAAGTCGCCATCTTCCAAAACTGGCACGTGATGGAAGGGATTCAACGCCACGAACTCCGGCTTAAACTGATCGCCGTTGAGTTCCAAGCGGGATAACTCGAAGGAAATCCCCTTTTCAAACAGCGCAATCCATACCCGACGGGCGTTGACGGAAATGGGATGGTAATGCAATTTGACCTTCATCGGCGGAGACTGGGGTTCTGTCGGCGTCGAAAGCGTTTCCGGTTGCGAAGACGCCCCTTGTAGGGTGCCGTCGGGAAGAATCGCCTCACTGAGATCGGCATTTTCCAAATTGGCCAAACTTAAATCCGCTTTGAGTAAATTGGCATGGGTGAGATTGGCCCCGGTCAAATCCGCACGGGTGAAAATCGCCCCGCGCAAGTCCGCCCCGCACAAATTGGCACCGCTGAGATCGGCCCAACTGAAATCCGCCCCGCGCAAGTCCGCCCGACTCAGGTTGGCTTCGTTGAGGATGGCTTCGCTGAGGTCGATGCCGTGCAAAATGGCGTTATGCAAGTCCGCTTCGCTGAGGCGCACTTGCTCGAATTCCCGCTCTCCGGCGGCGTACCGTCGCAGCAGTTCTTCGGTCGATCGAATTCCTTCCTCTGGTGGGTTCATAATCAGTTCGACGTATCTCGTAATCTCACCATTCCATCATCTCATTATCCTCCCGTCGTCGAGTCGCTCGCAGAAGCCTTACAATATGTGAAGATATGAAGTCGTTTTAATTTTCGATCGATCGTCGATCGTTTTTGCACTTATCCTTCGATTGTATGACCGACGTACCCGTCTCCCGAATTCGCAATTTCTCGATTATCGCGCACATCGACCACGGCAAATCGACCCTTGCCGATCGGCTGCTCATGCACACCGGAACGGTCGAACAGCGCAAAATGAAAGACCAGTTCCTCGACAACATGGATTTGGAGCGGGAACGGGGCATTACGATTAAGTTGCAAGCCGCTCGTATGGACTACAAAGCCCGAGATGGCGAGGATTACGTCCTCAACTTAATCGATACGCCGGGTCACGTGGATTTTACTTACGAGGTGTCTCGATCGCTGGCCGCCTGTGAAGGGGCCTTGTTGGTGGTGGACGCTTCCCAAGGGGTGGAAGCCCAAACTCTGGCTAACGTCTATCTCGCCCTGGAACACGACCTGGAAATTATTCCAGTTCTCAATAAAATCGACCTTCCCGGGGCAGAACCGGAACGAGTTATCGAGGAAATCGAGGAAGTCATCGGTTTAGACTGTTCCCAAGCCATTCGCGCCTCCGCCAAACAAGGGATTGGCATTCCCGAAATTCTCGAATCCTTGGTGCATCTGGTGCCGCCGCCTCAAGACACCGTGGATAAACCGCTGCGGGCGCTGATTTTCGATAGTTATTACGACCCCTATCGCGGCGTTATCGTCTATTTCCGGGTCATGGACGGTACTTTGAAACAGGGCGATCGCATCCGCTTGATGGCCTCGAAAAAGGAATACGACCTCGACGAAATCGGCATTCTCGCCCCAACCCAAAAACCGGTTGAAGAACTCCACGCCGGAGAAGTGGGCTATCTCGCCGCCGCCATTAAAGCCGTCGAAGACGCCCGAGTTGGCGATACCATCACCCTGGCTAAAACCCCCGCCGAAGCCCCCCTTCCCGGTTACACGGAAGCCAAACCGATGGTGTTTTGCGGTTTGTTCCCCACGGACGCCGACCAATTCGAGGATTTGCGGGAAGCCCTGGAAAAACTGAAACTCAATGACGCCGCTCTCAATTACGAACCGGAAACCTCCAGTGCGATGGGGTTTGGCTTCCGCTGCGGTTTCTTGGGGCTGCTGCACATGGAAATCGTGCAGGAACGGCTCGAACGGGAGTACGATTTAGATTTGATTACCACCTCCCCCTCGGTGGTGTATCGGGTGACGAAGACGGACGGGGAAGAGATTCAGGTGGATAACCCCAGTTTGATGCCCGATCCTGTACAGCGGGAGAAAATTGAGGAACCCTACGTGCGGATTGAGTTGATTACGCCGGAAGAGTACGTGGGGACGCTGATGGAGTTGTGTCAGTCCCGGCGAGGCGAGTTTACGGATATGAAGTATCTGACGCCGACGCGGACGACGCTGGTATACGAGTTACCGTTGGCGGAGGTGGTGACGGACTTTTTCGATCGCATTAAGTCTCGATCGCGCGGTTATGCCAGTATGGAATACCAGCTAATCGGCTATCGTCCCAACGATTTGGTTCGTCTGGACGTGATGGTAAACGGAGATCCCGTGGATGCGTTGGCGGCGATCGTTCACCGCGATAAAGCCTATCCGGTGGGGCGTGCGTTGGTGGAAAAACTCAAGGAATTGATTCCCCGCCATCAGTTTAAGGTGCCGTTGCAAGCGGCGATTGGCAGTCGGATTATTGCCAGCGAACATATTCCGGCGTTGCGAAAGGACGTTTTGGCGAAGTGTTACGGCGGCGATATTTCTCGGAAGAAGAAACTGTTGAAGAAACAGGCGAAAGGCAAGAAACGCATGAAGGCGATCGGTACGGTAGACGTTCCGCAAGAGGCGTTTATGGCCATGTTGAAGCTGGAACAGGAGTAGAGAGGCGTTTCCGCCAGTTCGACAAGTTAGAACCCCGGCATCTCGAAGATGCCGGGGTTCTTTTTTGAGTCGATTCGATCGACGCGAGAGGTTTCGATCGCATCTCAAAATCGCTGCACGATACCGAATTCCTGTCTCAAACAACCGTTTTAGATTGCCCAGGCGATCGTTGACATCCTCACCGCCGAAGGAAGGGCGGTGATTCCCAAACCTCGCGATTTGG
>NZ_JBNGCO010000209.1:0-3555 GCF_049974805.1 Baaleninema sp. | reverse complement strand
AGTGCTGAAATCCCTCCGGGGAATCTCCGTCGCTTTAGCGCGGAGAGTAGTCAACGAAGAACCCGATTTCTCGAATTTAGCCTTACTCAATGCCGATCTCGATTCCGCCGCGAACCTCGACCTCCGCATCCTTCCCCCCAAAGCCTTCCCCGACGGCACCTCAGACAACCGCATCGACTTCAAAGGCGCATACGGACTCTATTACGAAGAAATCTTCTTCCACATTCCCTTCCTAATTGCCAACCAACTCAACGCCAACCAGAAGTTCGCCGACGCGCAACGGTGGTATCACTATATTTTCAACCCCACCGCCCAGGACAACTCCAGCCATACCCATAACGGTGGATCGAGCAGCGATCGCTATTGGCGATACCGTCCCTTCCGCGGCCTGTCCCTAGACACCCTCTCAGACCTGCTCTCCGACGAAGCCGCCCTCGACGCCTATCGTCGCGATCCCTTCGATCCCCACGCGATCGCCCGTTTGCGCCTCAACACCTACCAAAAAGCGATCGTGATGAAATATATCGACAACCTCATCGACTGGGGCGACTTCCTCTTCCGTCAAGACACCCGCGAGTCCATTAACGAAGCCATCCAGCTATACTTCTTAGCCTTTGCCCTCCTCGGTCCCCGTCCCCAGTCCAAACCCACCCGCCAACTAGAATCCGTCGGAACCTACGAAGATGTCAAAGCGGATTTAGAACGCAATCAGATCGAGGCTTTACCAGATTTCCTCGTTGAAAATGGCAACCACAGCCAAGCCTCAACGCCCCAAATTCCTTTTAACCCCCACCGCAGCGTGATTACTCGCTTCTGCGTTCCCGAAAACTCCCAATTTCTGGGCTATTGGGATGTCGTCGACGATCGCCTCTATAAAATCCGCCACAGCCTCAACATCGACGGCGTTTTCCGCAGCCTGTCCCTGTTCCAACCCCCCATTAACCCAGCGGCGTTAGTCCAAGCCGCCGCCAGCGGTTTAGGTGGCGGACTGGCGGGGGCGTTGGCAGCCACAAACGTTTCCGTACCCCACTATCGTTACGCCTTCATGCTCGATAAAGCCAAGGAAATGGTGGGATACGTTATCGACTTCGGCAACGCCCTGATCGAGGCGTTAGGCAACCGTAGCGGCGAAGATTTAACACTGTTGCAACATACCCACGAACTCAACATTCTCGAACGCACTACGGAAATCAAACAGCTTCAACAAGAGGAGTTAAACGCCAATCTCGCCGCCTTAGAAACCAGCCTCGCCAGCGCCCAGGAACGCCATCGCTTCTTTAACGAAACGGTGCGCGGCGTCGGAGCCTTCGGCATGAACGATTACGAAATTGCAAATCTGAGTTTCAACGTCGCGGCGGGAGTCAGCGATACGGTGGCTGGGGTGTTGAAATTTGCCGCCGGTTTCGCCTCGAGTACCGTCGATGTGGAAGTCGGCGGATCGGGGTTTGGCGGCAGTCCTGTCGCCACCGTCAAATCTGGCGGCAGCTACATTGGTGAAGGGTTAAATAAAGCGGCTGACATTGCTGAAATTCTTGCCAAAGTCCTCGATCGCACCGCTGGCGTGATGCAAACCCTCGGCGGATACCAACGCCGCGAAAAGGAATGGAATCACAACCGCGATTTAGCGCAGTTCGACATCGACGAAATCAATCACCAAATCGAGGCAACGGTGGCGCAAATTAACGCCGCCAGCCGCGACTTTTTAATTCACCAACAAAGCATCGAACAACACAAAGAAGTTGGCGATTTTTATCGCACCAAGTTTCTCAATCGCGACCTCTACAATTGGATGGTCAATCGCCTGTCTGCGCTGTATTTCCAAGCCTATCAACTGGCGTTTGACGTCGCCAAAGAAGCCGAACGCGCTTTCCAATTCGAGTTTGGCACAGACGAAACCTATATCAGTTTCGGCTATTGGGACAGTCGCCGCAAAGGACTGCTGGCTGGGGAAGCATTGCGGCTCGATTTAGCCCGGTTGGAAAAATCTGCCCTCGACCAAGACAGCCGCTATTTAGAGATTACGAAAACCATCTCTCTGGCTCGTCTCGACCCGGTGGCATTCTTGCAGTTACGAGAAACCGGTCGCTGTCAGTTTACCTTGGGCGAATTGCTGTTCGATCGCGATTTTCCCGGTCACTATTTCCGCATTATTAAATCCGTCTCCCTCTCAATTCCGGCAGTGGTAGGACCTTACGAAACGGTACACGCGACGCTGACGCAAACGGGACATAAAACCCTGCTTTCGCCGGATATTTCCGGGGTGCAATACCTCCTCGGGGAAGAACAAAATATGCCCGGTTCCATTCGAGCCGATTGGCGAGCCAACCAACAAATTGCCGTTTCGACGGGAGTTGAAGACAGCGGCGTGTTCGAGTTGAATTTCAACGACGATCGCTATCTTCCCTTTGAAGGAACCGGAGCCGTTTCCACCTGGTTGTTAGAACTGCCCAAACCAACTAACCGCTTCGATTTCGACAGCATTACCGACGTCGTAATTCACCTGCGGTATATGTGCAAAACCGACAGCGGCTCCTTCAAACAAGCGGTGATGGATTTAGATGCGTTCAAGCAATATCGCGGCGTGCGTTTGTTGAGTTTGTCCAGCGAATTTTCGAGCGACTGGTATGTATTTAAAACTCAAAGCCAGGTGCGATCGCTTTCCCTGACGTTACCGAACAATATCGTCCCCCCCAACGTCACCCCCACGGAACTCTCGGTACGCCAGATTTTCAACTTCGCCGACGGCGAATTAACGGAAGTGGGGAACGACTTCGAGGTGAAACTCTCGGAAGTCACCGCACAACCGATGACGCTGGAGTTAAAGGCAAAACGCAACTTTAACATCGAGCAGTCGGACAACCTACTGGTGTTGCTGGCCTATCTGGGTGAAGTTTAGGGTGTATGTCATGGGTGCGTGACGATTCCTCGGTCGGTGGTAATGAGGAGTAATGCTACTTTGGTTTTTGAAGCCTTGCCACGAAAGGATTTTGACTGACCCGCATCCTCAGAGTGCAGCACTACCCCTCGGTCTTAGGTTCGACACCCGGTTTATCAAAAATTTTGGGTCTAAAACCCCGCCCCTTCGACTTAGCTCAGGGCAAGCCTTTTAGGGCGGCTTTACAGTACAATAGACATAGGTGGGTAAACTAACTAACGAAAACCAAGTTAGTGAGTTAGACTCACATTCCGAAATCGAATTGAACTTTTGGCGGTGGGACACACCGTTACAGCGGCTCGACTGAGCTTCGCCGAACGTCCTGTGGAGCGAGTGTAAGACGCAGTCTTCGCAGCTCTCGGAGCTTGCATCCGAGAGAACGAAGACTTGAAGGATTGGTTCCCGAGAGCAACTGCGAAAAACCCCTGAGCGCACCGCCCTGAGCTTGTCGAAGGGTAGTCGAAGGGGAAGGAAGCAGGAACCCAAATCGCGAGGCTTCGCCGTGAGCGTCAGCCGAACGGTTTGGGCGATCGCAGTCCTTCCTTCGGCGGTGAGGATGTCAACAAGTTACCAGAAATTTTGGGTCTAAAGCCTCGCCCTTTCAGGGCGACTCTGCTATA
>NZ_JBNGCO010000208.1:0-3590 GCF_049974805.1 Baaleninema sp. | reverse complement strand
CAAAATTAGGTAGAATGCCAAGGGTAAACCGGCGCTTTCCAAGGACGATCGAGCCTGGATTTTCCCAAAAATTGCAACTGATGCGATCGCCTGCTCGTTCCATTTTATGCGAGGTTTTGAACACCGGAAACATCTGAGGTTTACCGCCTTCGATCGGAATCGAGCCAGAATTTGAAAACGAGGGTTCCCGTCGCACAACAGACCACAATGGCGATCGGCGTCCAAATCGAGAGCTGTTCGGGGTCGCGGCGTCGATCGCGTGCAAAGCGAGGGTTCCCCAAGACCACGATCGCAACCGCCGCCAACGTCAACGCCACCGACCACACCGCCAACACCGACAACCCCCACCGCCACGGAAATCCCCGATTTTGGGAGTTGGACGAGGCGTCCTCCTCCGACGATCGCCGCCACCGCCTCAACTGACGTTCCTGGGTGGGCGTCAGACGAACCAGTTCCGAATGTTGTCGGGTGGGTTTGTCGTCAGACATCGATCGTGAGTTCGAGAGGGGGAGCTTCCGGAGAGGGGGAGAGGGGGAGAAGTTGTCAATTATTAATTCATTAGCTGTGGATTCTCGGTTGGGGGTGTAAGGTCGAGAGAATTTCGCTTTCTGCGGCGGCCAGTTCTTGCAAACGTGCTTCGACGGTCTCGCGATCGAAATTAGCCGTCGCTAAGCCCCAATACGCGCCGTAATGACGCGCTTCTGAGGCCATCAAGCTGCGATAAAACGCCGCCAAGTCCCGATCCTCAAGATGCGCCGCCAACAGTCCCAACCGTTCGTGCGATCGCGCTTCGATGAGTCCCGCCACCAACAACAAATCCAGTTGGCGTTGGGGTTCGTCTCGCCGAACTAGGGATTTGAGTTTTCCACCGTAGGGAGGCGGTGCCAGAGGCGCTAACGGCACGCCACGACGCTCTAAAATTCGGTTAACCTGTTGAAAGTGGTCGAGTTCTTCTTTGGCGATCGCCGTCAGTTCTCCTACCAGTTTGGCATCGGAGGGGTAGCGACACATCATGTTGAGAGCGACGCCGGCCGCTTTGCGTTCGCAGTGGGAATGGTCGAGTAATACGGTATCGAGATTCGCTAACGCTTGTTCGACCCAAGCTTCAGAGGTGGGTTGCTCGAGAAATTTAATTCGTTGTTGCTGCATAACAAACAATTCGAGAGGCTCAAAAAAATGGCATTAGGAATGTTAGTCAACGGAAAATGGGTCAGCGATCGCACTCAGGAAGACGAGAAGGGGCGTTTCCTTCGCCCCAGTACCACGTTCCGAAATTGGATTACCGCCGACGGAAGCAGTGGCTTTAAAGCCGAAGCCGGACGCTATCATCTGTACGTCAGTTTAGCTTGTCCCTGGGCGCATCGAACTCTTATTATGCGCGGTTTGAAGGGATTAGAACAGTCGATTGAGGTTTCAATCGTCGATCCCTACATGGGTGAGGAAGGCTGGTTTTTTTCGGACGCGCCGGGATGCGTTCCCGATACCGTCAACGCTGCGAGGTATTTGCGGGAGATTTACGGGAAAGCCGAACCCAACTATACGGGGCGCGTCACGGTTCCGGTATTGTGGGATAAAGAAACAGGAACCATCGTCAATAACGAATCTCGCGAAATTATTCGGATGTTCGATAGGGAATTTAACGCGATCGCCACCCACGACAGGATGTTTTACAGCGAAGCCTTAAAAGACAGCATCGACGGGGCGATCGATAAGATTTATCAACCGATTAACAACGGCGTTTATCGCGCTGGCTTCGCCACTACGCAAACGGCTTACGAAGAGGCGGTGACTGAGTTGTTCGCGAATCTCGACGAGTGGGAGGCGGTTTTAAGCCAACAGCCCTATCTGTGCGGCGATCGCATGACGGAAGCCGATATTTGTATGTTTACGACGTTGCTGCGGTTCGATGCCGTTTATTACGGTCATTTCAAATGCAATTTACGCCATATTTGGGACTATCCTAATTTATGGAAATACCTAAAATCGATTTATCAAATTCCTGCCGTTAAAGCGACCTGTAATTTCGACCACATCAAGCATCACTACTATAAAAGCCATAATAAAATCAATCCCACGGGCATCGTTCCTTACGGGCCGGTTTTGGATTTGGACTCTCCCTAAAACGGCATAAACCTCTCGAAAATTTGTAAAATCAGATAAGCCGATAAAGTCAAATTCTGTCCCAGAGAACATTTTATTTTTGGCTGTTCCGCCGAGTTTTAACTGAAATGGAGGATTGTTTATGAGTTGGCGCGGTTCCAGTTCCCCGTTCGATCGCATCTTTTCCTGTGCGGTGTACTTACTTCCCCTTCTCGAAGCGACGGGGTTTGGTAGCTATTTGTTTAGCCAAATCCCGTTTTTGGGTCAATTTATATTGATTGGACTAGCGCCGTTTTTAAGTGTTTACGGCTTGATTTCTGCCATTCCATTTGGACGCTTAATTCTATTTTTCGCGCTGTTGTTGGGAGTCGTGAGGAATCCACGCATCAACCATTTTTTACGGTTTAATACTATGCAGGCATTGTTAATGTCGATCGCACTCTTTTTATTGGTCACGGTTTTTGGACTATTCAACACCGTTCAAATATCCAGTAACCTGTTCGGGAATACGATATCAACCTTCCTGTTTCTCCTCTTCTTTGGAGTCGCGATTTATTCCATCGTGCAGTGCGTGCGCGGGCGCTATCCCGAAGTTCCCGTGGTGTCCGAGGCGGCGTATCACTACGTTCCTTAATCGAGAAAACGAGGCTCGATCGCGTCTGCGTTATCGCGTCTGAAAGAAAAACGATAGGATAAAACAAGCGTCGATCGAGACGCAGAATTTGAAATTTCGAGAGTTTTTAGGAGTTTTTAGGAGTTTTTAGATTTTATGAACGATCGATCCGACCTCGCCCTCCCCACCCGCCTGCTGTCGGCGGTGATGTATCTGATTCCCCTCGTCGAGGGCATTGTTTTCGGAACCTTTCTCTTTCGTCAGTTTCCGCCCCTGCAAGTGGTATTTCTGCCGTTGCTGCCGCTGATCCAACTCTATAACAGCATTCCCTTCGGGCGACTGCTGGTCTTTTTCATCTTATTTTTCGCCGTCGTTCGCAACACCAACCTCGATCGATTCGTGCGCTTCAACGCCATGCAAGCCCTGTTTCTGAGTATCATCCTCTCCATTAGCGGCTTGCTGCTGAGTCTCTTCGCCTCGGGATTGCAACAGGGCGCTCCCTTGCTTCTCGAAACCTTAGTTAACACCCTGTTCTTAGGCGTCGTGGTGGCGGTGGGATACAGCCTGGTGCAGTGCTTGCGCGGACGCTATCCCGAAATCCCCGCCTTATCCGACGCGGCGAACATGCAAGTTCCCTATTAAGATCCGTCGCAGTACTCCGCCCATAGCCGAAGGCTTGGGGGGTGGTGAAGCGACGGGAGGGAGTCGTTCGCTTAAGCCTAGGGAACAAATATTTATTTTCTAAGCTAAGATAGTTTCATGCTGAACCTGACCTGGGAATTCAAGCTAGAACCAACGGCGGGAACGTAAGGATTGGCTGAGTTCCCGCAAGTCCCCAGTAAATGCCTGTTCGATCCGGCAGGAGTTTATCTTGCCA
>NZ_JBNGCO010000207.1:0-3758 GCF_049974805.1 Baaleninema sp. | reverse complement strand
TCCCTGCGCTAAAGCGACAGGGCTTCCAAACGTATCGAGGTATTTTCCGTGAAAAATTTGTCGTGAAAAATTTGTATCGATCGATCGCTGTTTTTGCGGCCTTTCTCGTCGTAGGCCTTGCCAGTTTCGCCCGCGCCGCGACGGGAAACGTCGATGCGGAAACCTGTACGGCGAACGACATTCCCCTTTTCGGCAACGTTCGCGTTGTCGAAAGTTTTCCCGATTTAACGGTGAAAGTCGTCGAAAGTTTTCCCGACCTCAACGTGCAGCTAGTGGAGTCGTTTCCGGATGAATGCGGTCGGTGGAAAATGGTCGAATCCTTTCCTGATTTTACCATAAAATATGTCGAATCTTTTCCGGATATTGAAATTAAATACGTCGAATCTTTCCCCGGAATTCCGTAATTATGGGTTGAATCCTTTGGCGGTTTTCGAGACCGTTTTCACCAGACAGAGACAGAGAACACAGAGAACACAGAGCGGGTTTTGCAGTGTGCGGTAGAACCGGATTTTGTCTCAGCCGCGATCGCACTTCCGCCATCGAACTTCGACAGGTTCTCCTTCTACCACCAACGCCGCTGCATAGTCGGAACGGACTAGCAACGGTTGCAACGTCCAGGTTTGCGGTGACTGGACGAACAACCGAGGTTCTGGCGTCAAACTGACTTCTACGCCACTCAACCCCGCGATACCTTCTCCTGTGGCTTTGAGATAGGCTTCTTTACAAGTCCAGTAGTCGAAAAAGGTTGCGTTGCGTTGGGGTTCTGCAATCTGATTTAACGCCGCCACTTCCCGAGGACTGAAAAAACGCTGGGCTAAGGCTGTGCTGTCTATAGTTCTTTTGTATTCGAGATCGACGCCGAGGGCGCGATTCCAAGTTATGGCGATTAAGGCTAAATCCTGGGAGTGGGAAAGGTTGAACGATAACGCGGTGTCCGGTAAATAGGGTTTTCCGCGATCGCCGTACTCGAACTGTACCGCTTGCGGGGAGATTTGGAGATAGTCTCCGAGAATCCAGCGTAACGCAGTCCGGGCGAGGACGAACCGACGGCGATCGCGATCGAATCGATATCGCTGCGATCGTTTCCGTTCGCTTTCTGAGAGTATCTCCCGGGTGTCTTCGTTGGGGAAGTTCTCGGCGTCTAACGCCACACACCAGAGATCGACAGTATCGGATTCGAGAAGTTGCGATTTCAAAGAACTTTAAGGATAGAAAAAACAGCGCGATCGAGACGATATTTCAACTTATGTTACGCCACGAGCGATCGAACGTGCTATTATGTATCCGTTCGGTTCTAACGGGGAGCAGCCGTTAGACGCAAGGGGGAAAGTTCGGTGAAAATCCGACGCTGTCCCGCAGCTGTGAAGAGGTCGATCGATCTCTGAGTCAGAATGCCCGCCGATACAGTTTGTTCGTTCAAACGCCAAGTCCATAGGTTCGTCTGCGAGGTACAGATGATGGCAGTTTTAGCCTTTTTCAACCGTCTCGATCGCCCCCTAAGTTTTGACGATCCGCTACCGCTTGTATCGTCTTGAGAGCGATCGAAATCAGTTATAAATCGTTTCTGAGTCTGGCGATCGCCATTGATCGTTCGTGTTGTTTCGTCTGTGGTTCAGTCAGCCGCCTTTTTATCTAAATGGCTGTCTGTTTTTCCGCGATAGCTTGGTTTTCCATCAGTGAAAGCCAAGGAGTTTGGCAACGACGCGATATCGAATTCAATCGATGGTTTTCGGCTGCTTTTTTTCTACAAATTCGCGCAAATTGTAGAAACTTCCTTGAAGTTTTTTAGGACTTTTGTAGAAATTAGGACTCAAAACACCTAAAACTTAGGTGTAAGTTGAAGTTTCAGACTCGTGTAACGTCATACTCATCGTCCGTCAATTTTCATCAATTGGCGATACTTTTTGCAATCTATTTTTTCGTCTCCTCGTGCGATCGAGGACAAATTCGCGATGCAATATCCCCTCCAAGAAGACAATCGACCGATCGTCATTAGTTACGAAGCCAAAATTCCCAAATCTCTCGAAACGACAGTTTCTCCAAAACGCGAACCCGATCGCAAAATTGGAGATTCCTGGTGGAGTATTTTACTCGTCGCAATTTTGAGTTTTAGCGGTTTGTTATCGTCGCCGATTCCCCTCGTGGCTTTCGCCGCGATCGCCAGTCATACACTTCCGCTGAAAACGGCGGTATCGAGTCTGGTGTGGCTATGGGCGATCGATCGGATTTACGACGTTCTGATTCGCCCCGATTCGATACCGCTAAATGGCTGGATTTGGGGAGGCGTCGCCGGATTAACCGCACTTTGCATTTTGGGACTTTCCCCCTGGCTGTCTCCGGCGGATTATCGCATTAGCCATCGCTATTTAAGCATTTTGACGAGTTTCGCGACGGGATTTCTGTTGTTTCAAGGAATCTTCTTCCTTGTTCCTCAAGAAATCAGTCAAAATTTCCGGTCGATCGACCCATTTCAAGCAGTGTTTTTTAAAGAAGTTTTTTGGGCGATCGCCTTATCAGGACTCCACTATTTTCTTCTTGAAATTGCATTGCCTAAAATTGGCAAAATATTTGTTGGCAGTTTTATTTATTCCACAAACATTTCTGACAGTAATCGTTAGAACAAATACCCAAAATCTAACGATTTAAACAGTTCCGTTTGTGGCGAAATTTAATTCGTAGCGAGATTCAAAGGCCACAAAATCCCGAACAGAACTTACCCAATTCACAAATACTTCGTTCTGTCAACTCAATCCAACAATTATTAACAAACTATGCTGACGACAACATTAGGCGACCCTTGCATCGGACAAAAACGGGAACTCAAAAAATCCCTGGAAAGTTTTTGGAAAGGCGACCTTTCAGAAAGCGAACTGTTGGCGACATTTTAAACCCTACAAACCGAGAGTTGGAAGGTCCAACTCGACACAGACATTGAAGGAATCGGCGTGGGAGATGCGACGCTGTACGATCGCGTTCTCGACTGGGTGATTCGTTTCGGACTCGTTCCCCAACGCTTCCAAGCACTAGAAGGACTCGATCGCTACTTCGCAATGGCACGTGGCAAAAGCGAAATCGCCGCCTTAGAAATGACGAAGTGGTTCGACACCAACTATCACTATCTCGTCCCCGAAATCACGCCGGACTTAACCCCGACCGCCAACTTTGACGACTTTCTCGAAACCGTTCATCGCGCCAAATCCATCCTAGGAGAACGTACCGTTCCCATCGTCCTCGGCCCCGTGACGCTGTTACGATTGAGTCGCCTCGAAGGAGTCGAATTTAACAGTTTCCTTTCCCAACTGCTTCCCCTCTACCAACAACTCCTAACGCAACTCAAAGAACTCGAAATCGCCGAAGTGCAACTCCACGAAGCCGCACTAATCTTCAGCGACGCCCCGGAGTTGCAAACCGCCTTTGAAACCGCATACAGCGAACTCTCTCAAGTGGGGATTCCCCTGCACCTCGTCACCTACTTCGACGACCTCGGAGACACCTATCCTTGGGTGGTGCAACTTCCCGTATCCGCCATCGCCCTGGACTTTACCCGAGGTCGAACCCTGGAATTGGTCAGGTTTGACCGTCAAATGAGGTTTTCCGCGTCACGCACCCTACCGATTCTTCTTTTTTTATCACAAATTTTGGGTTGAAAACCCCGCCCTTCTAGGGCGGCTTGGCAGTAAAATGTCCAGTGAGGATGAAACTGCCCAAATGACACTTCGAGCATTCCGATATCGCTTCTATCCGACTCCTGAGCAAGA
>NZ_JBNGCO010000206.1:0-3772 GCF_049974805.1 Baaleninema sp. | reverse complement strand
CCAAATCGCGAGGTTTGGGAATCACCGCCCTTCCTTCGGCGGTGAGGATGTCAAATAAAATCCTACGGGGGAAACGCTTTCTAAGTTCCCGATTCGCAGGCGATCGCCATCGATCCCGATGGGGGAGTCGATCGCACCTGCGATCGCGGAAACACCCGTACCGCAGTTTGGGCAACGGAAAGCTGAACCCGCGCCCCGACGGGCAACACCGACGGTTCGGAACTGCGAGCGTGGAGACATTGACCCGAGGGCATCATCAAACAATAGCGGTGTTCCCGTCCGAGAAACTGTCGGTCGCGAACGGCAATGTTTCCAGTTTCGTCAGGTTTGAGGACGATATCTTCCTCGCGAACCATCAGTTCGCCGATGTCGTCTGAGAGTTCCTCCGTTGCAGACACTTCAAATTCTCCCATTTCCGTTTCCCAACGAGAACCGTTGCGGCGAGCGTCGAGAAAGTTCGCTTGGGTGACGAACTCCGCCACGAATCGAGAGGCGGGTTCGCGATAAATCTCCTCGGGGGTTCCCAATTGTTCGAGACGCCCTTGGCGCATGACGCCTACCACGTCGGAAATCGCCATGGCCTCTTCTCGATCGTGGGTGACGAAAATGGCCGTGGTTCCCGTGGCTTTGAGGATGTTACGGATTTCGTTGCGCAGGTACAACCGCACCTGAACGTCGAGATTGCTTAAGGGTTCGTCGAGGAGCATCAACACCGGACGGGGCGCTAAGGCTCGGGCTAGGGCGACGCGCTGTCGCTGTCCGCCAGAGAGTTGGTGAGGGTAGCGGTTGTTCAAGCCTTCGAGATCGACCAGGGCGATCGCTTCGCGCACGCGGCGATCGATCTCGCTGGGTTTGAGTTTGAGTTTTTTCAAGCCGAACGCGATGTTCTCGGCGATGCTGAGATGGGGAAACAGGGCAAATTCTTGGAAAACCATGCCCAAGTTGCGCTTTTCCGGGGGGAGCGATCGACCCCGACCCGCGACCACTCGTCCGTCTAGAACAATCTGACCGCGATCGACGGTGTCGAAGCCCGCCACCAGTCGCAGTAGAGTCGTTTTACCACAGCCTGACGGTCCGAATAACGACAGAATTTGACCCGGGTATAGCGTCAAGTCGATGGATTCAACGGCAGGAACGGCGGTTTGGGGATATTGTTTGCAAACCCCTTCCAGCTTGAGGATTTCGGAGGTCATAGGCGATCGATCGCGGTGCAGGAGCTGAATCAACGCAACAAATTACAAATTCTCTCAATTAGAATAGCAACAAGATGGCAAATCTTCCAAAAAGTTTTTGTAAAGACGGACGTGGCTGATTGGAGCTTTAAGGACTAAAAAATAAGGGTTTCTTGACGGCGTGGTGGCGGCAGACACGACGGTATCTCGGGTTCTCGTCTTTGCAAGTCGAGCCTGTTATTGAGAGTGAGTCTTATTTGTTCGTCGGTCTCCCTTGACGAACCGTTGGCGGAAGCGGTGCGGTACGCTGTCGCTCAGTCTCCTTCGCGGAAGCGGTGCGGCGTACTTTCGTCTTTTTCGTTCCAATCCTCTCGTTCGAACAAGACATACATACAGAGTGCCAATCCCACAAAACCGAACGAAGACAGCACCGATTGCCAAACCGCTTGGGGAAGATGCCCTTCGGGGGCTTCGTCCGTATAGTTCGCGCGATCGAAGTCGAACCACTTCCCCCCACTCACCCACTGAGCGCGGGTGCCGACGGCTCCGTATTCTCCGTCCGCCTCGCGATAAAATCGTTGTTGGACGCGAAATCCAAACCGTCCGTCACTGTAGGTTTGCCACAAGCGATCGATCGATCGCAACTTATCCGTCGAGAGAGATTCCCAATCGTCAATTTCCAAATATCCCCGTTGTTCGGCACCAGCGGTTCGTAACAACAACCGTAGCGTTTCGCGATCGGCCGCTTCGTACTTACCCTGACTCAAAAGTTCTTCCAAACGAGACAAATCGATCGATTTCGGAGGAGACGGAGGCGAAGCCAAACTTGACAGCGACGCCGCTTCCACCGTAGGACGCTGACTCGTTGCCAGTTCGCCAACACTGCGACGCGCGAACTCTCGTTCCCGCCGCCGGCGCGATCGCCGTTCGAGATACAGTTTACCGACAACCCACACCAAACCCAGCGCGATCGCCACCATCACAGCGATCCATTCCATACTGCCCCAATTCCCAAAATTTCCTCTAACAGTCTATCGGAATACAATTGCCTTTTTTCCGCTCTCCAGAATTCCCACTCTATGCCCTACCCCTGAAACAGCTTCGCCCAGGAATTAGACTTTTCGGAAGTTCTGAAATCCTTATAGGGAATTCCCGAGTTCAGGCCGGGAAGTAGTCAAAGTTGGCTGTTGGCGACTCACTGAAAAAGGGGTAGGCCCCAAGGCACTACCCCTAAAATTTCCTTCGGTTAACGTCAGATGCGACGCCAGTTAAACGCTGGACTAAGCGGAAACCGCAGATTTGGTTTTCGCAGCCAGTTCGCCGCTTGCATATTTCGCCGCAAATTCATCCAGGGGAATTTGCTTGATTTTCGTAGCGTTACCAGCAGTGCCGAAAGCATCGTAACGTTTCGCGCAAACTTGCTTCATGTACTTGATGGACGGTTTCATGAAGTGGCGGGGGTCGAAGTTAGACGGATCTTTCGCCGCCGCTTCGCGAATCGCCGCCGTGATAGCCAAACGGTTGTCAGTGTCGATGTTGACTTTGCGGACACCGCTCTTGATGCCTTTTTGAATTTCTTCGAGAGGCACGCCGTAGGTTTCGGGAATTTGACCGCCGTATTGGTTGATCATATCCAACCACTCTTGCGGCACAGAGGAAGAACCGTGCATGACCAAGTGGGTGTTGGGCAGACGGCTGTGAATTTCTTCAATGCGGCTGATCGCCAGAATTTCACCCGTAGGTTTGCGGGTGAACTTATAGGCGCCGTGGCTGGTGCCGATGGCAACTGCCAGAGCGTCTACTTGAGTTTGTTCGACGAATTGAACCGCTTCGTCGGGATCGGTCAGCAGTTGTTCGCGGCTGAGGACGCCTTCTGCACCGTGACCGTCTTCTTTGTCGCCTTTACCGGTTTCGAGAGAACCGAGGCAGCCCAGTTCGCCTTCGACGCTGACGCCGATGGAGTGAGCTACGTCAACGACGGTTTTGGTGACGTTCACGTTGTACTCGAAGCTGGCGGGAGTTTTCGCATCGGCTTCGAGGGAGCCGTCCATCATCACGCTGGTGAAACCGTTGCGGATGGCAGAGTAGCAGGTGGCGGGGCTGTTACCGTGGTCTTGGTGCATCACCACGGGGATGTGGGGATAGGTTTCGACCGCAGCCATCACCAAGTGACGCAGGAAGTTTTCACCCGCGTACTTACGCGCACCGCGAGATGCCTGGAGAATCACGGGGCTGTTGGTTTCATCAGCCGCTTGCATGATCGCCAGGATCTGCTCCATATTGTTGACGTTGTACGCCGGGATACCGTAACCGTTTTCTGCCGCGTGGTCGAGCAGCAGGCGCATGGGGACTAACGCCATAAACTTCCTCCTGTTAAATTCCGCTTTCCGAGCTAGCGTTTATCAAACTAGCAAGTTGATTACAACAATATTAAGATAAATTTCATCCGTTGGCGAATAATTACAATATATCGATCGAAATATCGATCTCGGCCGAGCTGGGTTAAGGAAATCTGACTCGGGGTCGATCGCAAGCCCAGGGCAACGTTGACGTTCTCCCCCGCCTAAAGGCAGGGGGATTCATCGTTCTACGAGTCTCCG
>NZ_JBNGCO010000205.1:0-3807 GCF_049974805.1 Baaleninema sp. | reverse complement strand
CCTAATTTTGACGGGTTTTCGAGTATCGTTCGATTATCGCAGCTATGACTTTTTCTAATGCGGGTAACGTTCTAGCGACGCTGATTCAAGGGAATCGGATGGGGGCGTTAGCCCGTCGCGTGAAAGACTTAGAGGTCGCGGAATTTATTTGTCTGCTGGATTTTATTACCGCAGAATTCCAGCAATATCTTCGGGCGATCGATCTCATTAACGACGACGCCCTCGAAACGATTTTAGAGCAGTTACTCGACGCCTTTACCCTCAAAATCGGGCAAATCTTACAAGCCGAACGCACGACAATTTTTTTAGTAGATAGCCATCGCTCTCAACTGTGGTCGAAAGTGACCCTCGACGACGGTACTACCAAGGAAATGCGACTTCCTTCGGACGTGGGAATTCTCGGTCACGTAGCAACGACGGGGGAAGGCGTAGTCGTCGAAACCGCCAGCAACCATCCGTTATTTAACAAAGAAGTAGACGAATCCCCCACCTGTCCGGCGAAAAACCTGCTCTGCGTTCCCATTTTTAGCAGCAAGGATCGATCGAAAGTGGCAGCAGTGGCGCAACTGTTGAACAAACAGGGAAACGTATCCTTTACTCAGGTCGATCGCGAACAGTTCCAACTTTTCGCCGATTCCATCGGCATTATTCTCGAAAGCTGTCAGTCCTTTTACACCGCCGCCCAAAACCAACGGGGTGTCGGAGCCTTATTAAACGCCACCACCTCCCTCGGAAAAAGCTTAGACCTCGAAACCACCTTACGATCGGTGATGGATCAGGCCAGAAAACTCCTCAAAGCCGACCGCAGTACCTTATTTCTCCTTTCCGAAGAAACAGGAGAACTTTGGACGAAAGTTGCCAAAGCCGACGGCAAAACCATGATGGAAATCCGCATTCCCGCCAACAAAGGAATTGCGGGTTACGTCGCCTCCACCGGAACGTCGCTCAACATTCCCGATGCCTATCAAGACCCCCGTTTCGACCCGTCTACAGACCAAAGAACGGGCTACATTACCCGAAATATTTTATGTATGCCCGTCTTCAACTCCGAAGGGCAACTCATCGGCGTCACCCAGCTCATAAACAAACATCAAGGCAGCTTTACCGCCACGGATGAGTTTTTTATGGAAGCGTTCAACATTCAAGCAGGAATCGCCTTAGAAAACGCGCAACTCTTCCAAGATGTCAACGTCGAAAAACAGTATCAAAAAGACATCTTACAAAGCCTTTCCGATGCCGTGATTTCGACAGACATGAAGGGACGAATTGTCACCATTAACGAAGCGGCATTAGAACTTCTCGGTTGTCCCTTAAAAGGAAAAAATGGCAGACGCCACAAACAGGTTTGGGAAGCCAATTTAACGGGGGGATTTATTTGGGACGCCATCCCCATCGACAGCTTAAAATTTCGCCTCGAAGACAGTTTAGCCCATGCCGCACGACATTACGTCCCCGAACAAACCGTGAGTTTGGGGCTGTATGAAATTCAAGAAGAAGACACCGAATATCCCGAAGAAACGATTTCAATTCTCGCCACCAGTGACCTTCAAGATCGGGAGATTTATCATCTTTGGGGACGCCGAACTTTCGCTCACCGCAACGGAAACGTACCGCCAAAAGTACCCAAATCTCAGGTACAGTGTCTCGAACGCAGCATCAACCTCACCGTAACGCCGTTAACCAACCCGGAAGGGGGCGTCCGAGGCGGACTGGTGGTGTTAGAAGACATCAGCCGCGAAAAACGCATGAAAACGGCCATGTATCGCTACATGACGCCCAACGTCGCCGAACAGGTGATGGCGTTGGGAGAAGACGCCTTGATGGTAGGAGAACGGAAAGACGTAACGATTCTGTTTTCCGATATTCGCGGGTATACGACGCTGACGGAAAATTTGGGCGCCTCGGAAGTGGTGACGCTACTGAACCAGTATTTCGAGACGATGGTGGAAGCGGTGTTTAACTTTGAGGGAACGCTGGATAAGTTTATTGGGGATGCGTTGATGGCGGTGTTTGGGGCCCCACTTCCGCTGACGGAAAATCACGGTTGGATGGCGATTCGAGCGGCGTTGGATATGCGGCGACGGTTGGAGGAGTTCAACAAACATCGCATTATTGAAAATCAACCGAAAATCCACATCGGAATTGGTATTAGTTCCGGGGAAGTGGTGTCGGGAAATATCGGCTCTCAAAAACGGATGGATTATACGGTAATTGGGGACGGGGTGAATTTGAGCGCCCGTCTGGAAAGTTTAACGAAGGAATATGGTTGCGATATTATTATTAGCGAACATACGTTTAATTTATGTGCCGATCGCATTTGGGTTCGGGAATTAGATAAAATTCGGGTTAAAGGAAAAAATGACGCGGTTAAAATTTACGAGCTGATCGACGAAAAGTCAGCAGAACTCGATCCGGGTATGGCGAAGTTTTTATATTTATATAAAATGGGTCGAGAAGACTATTTGTCAGGGAATTTCGAGCAAGCGATCGCCTGTTTTGAGGCAGCGCAACAGATCTGTCCGAACGATAAACCATTGACGTTGCATTTAAAACAGGCTAGAACCTTATTAGAAAACCCGCCATCGGGAAATTGGGATGGTGTGAGAACGATGACCCATAAGTGAAGCCTAGCCGTGAGGGGATAAGGCTTCCCTGGGAAGGACTTGACTGAAAAAAAATTTTTAATAAAACCACGAGACGATCTGTCTTCCTGAAGGCTGTTTTTCGCGCCCTCAAACCCCTTTACATCCGTTCGTCTTCCAACCCCGAACCTCAACAACCGTAAATTCATCAAAACTCTTGTATAGCAAGGGTTTCAGGACTTTTTTTCCGAGCAGGGAGAGATTGAAATACGAAACGAGCGATCGATACAATTATTCATCGCTAATTTCAGGATTTCATGACTGAATTTACAGATAATATTCAAGATCTCCATCGGGTGCTGGCTGCGATTGTTTTTAGCGATGCGGTGAGTTTTAGCGCCCGGATGTCGTCTGATGAAGAAAGAACCCTTCGTTTAATCAAACGAGACTTGCAAATGATGTCTGAAGTCTGTCAGTGTTGCGATGGCAGAGTTCTGAAGTCTACTGGAGACGGCTTGTTAATGTACTTTACCAGTGCCATGCAAGCGGTATCCTGTGCGATCGAAATTCAAAAACGCTTAGCTAAAACCTCAGAAACACTTGCCAAGGAAGAAGTTCTAGAGCATCGAATTGGCATCCATCTCGGGGATGTTTTTATCACAGAAAACGACGTGATGGGTAATGGGGTCAATATTGCTGCCCGATTACAAACCCAAGCCGAACCCGGTGGAATTTGTCTGTCTAAAACGGTTTACGATGCGGTCAAACATACCTTAGCGGTGAAAGCGACCTATTTAGGTCCGAGAGAAATCAAAAATATTAGTAATGCGTTTCCAGTTTATCAAATTTTACTGAGTGCATCTCCGTCAAAATCGAAAATTTCTCCGCCGAAATTACTGCCTTCTCGACAAGATTATCGCAACCGTCAAGTTCTGCTCGATAAAGTCAAAAACTACTGGGTCAAAGGCGTGTTAGAAACCTCGCTCCACGATCGCGTTGCCTGAGAGTTGGGGTTAGAGTCGAGAGAGGATATGCTCGATCGCGCCTGGAGTATCGTTTGGCAAAGCGAAGACGCGTCCCATACTTTACCCACTGGTATGAAAGCGATCGACAAATTCGACGAACAGGGTGCGTCCCGCTCCCTGTTAATTCTCGGCGAACCGGGAGGGGGGAAACAACGACTTTATTGGAGCTGGCTCGAGATTTAATCGGACGGGCAAAATAC
>NZ_JBNGCO010000204.1:0-3840 GCF_049974805.1 Baaleninema sp. | reverse complement strand
CGTTGGTTCTAGCTTGAATTCCCACGTCATGTTTAGCATGAAACCATCTTAGCTTGGAAAATCAATATTTGTTCCCTAGGCTTAAGCGAACGACTCCCTCCCGTCGCTTCACCACCCCCCAAGCCTTCGGCTATGGGCGGAGTACTGCGACGGATCTTGATAGAGATAGTCTAGCGTTAGTCGATCGCAACTTTGACAGCAAACCGCAAACAGGGAACAGGGAACAGGGAACAGTTTTCGTAGGGTGCGTGACTTGAAAAATCGGGCGTGAATTGTTATACCGAGCAATCGTCACGCACCATCATCCCGATCGCACCATCATCCCGATCGCACCATCATCCCGATCGTACCCTCACCCCGATCGTACCCCTGGGAACGTCTCCTCTCAAAATCGGGTCTAGCATAACAAGTCTGCCGTTTCGCCCTCGCACCTACCCATGACTCAAAATAAATCCATCGCTGTCTCCTTGGCCGAAAAGCTTTTGCATCCGGCCGTCTTGTCCTCCATCGCCGTGGTGTCGATCGCAGCCTTTCAAGCCGAACGTATCACGAAACAGGTGACGCAAGCCTTATTTCCCCCCGCACCGCCTCCGGTGACGGAGGTGAAATCCCTGTTGGTGAATCGCCTGGAAGGGAAAACAGAACTCACCACCGCTGAAGTGGCCTTGGAAACGATAGTCAAAACTAGCCAAGAACGGATGTTAGGACATCTCTATCTCGGTGAAACCGCCGTTGTTTATCAAGGAATCGGTCGCGTTCGCGCCGGAATCGACCTCAGCCAAGTTCAGGTGACGCAGATCGATCGAAACGCTGGAGAAATTACCCTCCTTCTCCCGCCGCCTCGGTTGGTTCAAATGGATTTAGACGTGGATCGATCGAGCGTTTTGGAACATCAACGGATCTGGTTCGCCCCCAATACGGAAACGCAACTCTATACACAAGCGCAACGACAAGCCCTCAAGCAAATTCGCGAAGAAGCCTGTCAAACCGGACTCCTCGAAAAAGCCAATCAGGAAGCCGCCGCTGTGGTTCGCAGTATCTTAGAAGCCGCGCGATACCAAGAGATTACGGTGAACACACAATCTCTGAGTCCCCAAACCTGTATGCTGTCCCTGGCGACTTCGCCGAACGCTCCCTCTACTCCTTAAATTAAAATGAATTATTATACCATCTCTCTGCGCAAAAGTCAAGCAATACAGTCCTCGACCCTAGCGCCCTTTAAGGCAGCGAGGCGCTCCCCATCCCTTGGAACATCGCCCAAGACAGGAAGAAGTTGGCAATAAAAATCGCCATCAACGACGTAACCACCGCCGCCGTAGTGGATTCCCCAACCCCTTTCGCGCCGCCAGAGGTGGTTAATCCCCAACTGCACCCGATAATGGCAATGAGTCCGCCAAATACCGCCCCTTTGGTCATAGCGTGAATCACGTCCATAAACCCCAGAAAGTTTCGCGCCGAGTTCAAAAACACCGACTGCGCGATGTTGTACTGACTCGTCGCAATCAGCAACCCGCCGCTCATGCCGATACATAGCGAAAACAGCGTTAAAACCGGAACCATCAAGCCACAAGCCAACAGACGCGGAATCACCAGATAGTCGATGGGGTCAGTTCGCAAAATATGCAGAGCGTCGATTTGTTCGGTCACTTGCATCGTGCCGATTTCAGCCGCAAACGCCGACCCGACACGCCCCGCCACCACCACCGCCGTGAGAACCGGGGATAACTCCCGCGCTAAGGCTAAGGCGAGAACCCCTCCAACAGCGGATTCGGCGCCGAAGTTGAGAAACTCCCGCGCCACCTGAATCGTAAACACCATCCCCACAAACGCAGCGGTAATGGTATTGATGAGCAGTGATTGCGGACCCACCATCGCCATCTGCTCGAAGGTGTTGCGACGGTGAATTTTGCCCGACAGCAGATGGACGACCACCTGACCGCCCAGTAATATCGCCGCGAACAGGCGGCGACTCCATCTTCCCAGACTAGATTGAGTCAACGTTTTTTTGTCACCAGCGTTGCAAAACGACAACAATGCCCACGAACTGCAAAGTAACGTTACGGGAGATACCAAGTTTCTTTAGGTTTATTTAAGATTTATACAGATTCCCCGTCTGCGGGGTCGATCGCCTTTATGGTGAAAGCAGACCGACCCCAACGCCGTCACTTCACTGCTCCGCGCAGTCGTCCTTCATGCAGGATATCTTATTCCGCTTACGTTCTACGATCCTAACCAGCCTTGTCAGTTTCGCCCTTCCCTGGTTGGTGTTCGGCGCAGCCTTCGCCAGTTTACTTTCGCTCAGTTACATTCCCACCGTCGCCCCGGTCGGACAAGAGGGGGTACGGTTGTTTGTGTGGTTCCTCAAAGTCTTCGGCGAAGGCTCTCCCCTCGAAGCCTTGCTGTGGATGGGGTCGGCGTGCAGCTTCGTCGCCGTCCTCTTCGACGTATTCGCCGCCACGAGAACGTCGTACAACACGCAGGCGTAGGGTGCGTGACTTGAAAAATCGGGGGTCGAGCGTGAAACCGAAAAATCGTCACGTACCGATAATGTATTTTCTCTCATCACCCCATCACCCCATCTCCCCAGTATCAATAAATCTCGGGGACAAAGGTTTGTTTGCTGATGGGGGGACGGAGATAGCCGTTATCGATTTGACGCTCGGGGAGTTCGATGGGATCGGGGGTTAGGTCTTCGTAGGGAATCATCGTCAAAATGTGGTGAATGCAGTTGAGACGAGCGCGTTTTTTGTCGTCGGCGTTCACCACGTACCAGGGCGATCGCTTGATGTCTGTGTGGGCGAACATTTCGTCTTTGGCGATCGAATACTCCACCCATTTTTCTCGGGCTTTGAGATCCATCGGACTCAGTTTCCAGCGTTTGGTGGGATCGTCAATTCGGGCTTGGAACCGACGCTCTTGTTCTTCGTCGCTGACGGAAAACCAGTATTTCAATAAAATAATGCCCGATCGAATTAACATACATTCAAATTCGGGACACGATCGCAGAAATTCGCGATATTCGGCTTCGGTACAAAAGTCCATCACCCGTTCGACCCCCGCCCGGTTGTACCAACTGCGATCGAACAACACCATTTCGCCAGCGGCGGGTAAGTGGGGCGCGTACCGTTGAAAATACCACTGAGTTTTCTCTCGTTCGGTGGGGGTTCCTAACGCCACGACTCGACAAATTCGAGGGTTCAGACATTCGGTGATGCGCTTGATCGTTCCCCCTTTTCCGGCGGCGTCTCGCCCTTCAAAGATGATGGCAACTTTTAAGCCTTTTTGTTTGATCCACTCTTGCAGTTTGACGAGTTCGATGTGGAGCTTTTTTAGTTCTTTGTTGTAATGCTTTTTGGAGATTTTCTTCGGCTTGGATTTAGACTTCGATCCGTCCTCGTCGCTCGCGTTTAAGGTCTCTAGCGTTTCTACTGCTTTGTCTTTCTTTTTATGTTTTCCCATATCGGTCAATCCTTGCCACGCCGGGAAAAACGGCACGTCATCTTTATTATAAAATTAAACCCTTAAACTGTCTCTAAAAATTTGCAAAATTTAAAAGAGTTTCCAGTTCGGCTAAAAACTTAAATTAATCTAAATTTTTAGGCGATCGAGTTTGACAGAACGTCAACCCACAGCGGTATTGAAATTAACAGAAAAAACACGCAAACTTCACGATTACGCAAACTTCAGACTTTCTACCGTTCTCAAACCGCAATTTCTTATCCCCCCTTCGTCCCCTATCCCCCCTTCGCCCCCTATCCCCCCTTCGCCCCCTATCCCCCCTTCGCCCCCTATCCCCCCTTCGCCCCCTATCCCCCCTTCGCCCCCTATCCCCCCTTCGCC
>NZ_JBNGCO010000203.1:0-3855 GCF_049974805.1 Baaleninema sp. | reverse complement strand
AGCAATATCGAGATATCAAAAAGCCAATTCCCATACCGACTCGATTCACCCCCCCAAAAAAATTACCCGACCTTTACGCCCTTATAATCGTGATACCGTCCGGTATTTATACGCTGGCCAACGATGTCGTTTTCGACCAATTAGTTGCATGGCTCAACAGCGTTGAAGCGAACGTGAGTCCCGACATTCCCATCTGTATTTTTCCCTACGACGACCGCCTCGAACGAACGAAAGCCGAAATCGCACAACGCCCCAACGTCTTTCTGTTTGAGGACGAAGATGCCTTGCAACGGTGGGACGACTTCGCCAAGCGAGTTTGGCTGTCCCATCCGAGAGCCAAACGTCCCGGTTCGCGATCGCCCTGGTATTTGGGACACCATCACCGTCGCTATGCCGCCTTTCAAGGGGTCTTTGAAAAATTCATCTTTTACGACGCCGATACCCTCGCGATGAAACCCGTAGACGAGATTTTCAAGAACCTCGATACCTACGATTTTGTTTTCGATGATTGGGAACACCGAAAACCTAGGCCTGTGGCAGCTTTTGATTTTCCCTATCTCGAATCGACAGGCAAATATACAGAAGAAGAACTTCGTCCATCCCTCCACTGTGCGAGTTTTTTTGCATCCAAACAGGGACTTTTGTCTTGGCAAGATGTAGAAGAAATGGAACGGCGTCTGGTTGAAGAAAACGAAATTGCTTGGATTAACGAGAAACTCTGGTGGGACGATGCGGCGTTTTCAAATTATTTGACGCTCTGGCGCGATCGACCCCTGTTTAACTACACCCAAAGCGACAACCCACAAGATCGAACGGGAAATTGTGCGGTGACCGATCGATTTGTCAACCTCAACAACGTTCTCTATAACGAACAGGGAATGAAGCCCATCCATCGACTTCACTACATGACCGTACCCTCGTCGGCGTTCGCGCGACTCTGCCAAGGTGAAGATGTCGATATTCCCTATCGCGATATTTTCTTACACTATCGGTTTCTCAAAGAACCGGAAAAACGCCCGAAAGAGTTGAAACCGCCGTCGATGGCGACGCAATTCAAGCGAAAGGTACAGTCTGGAATTCAAAAACTGCGGAAACTTCGCTATTACGTTCCCGGTTTGGTCAATTGAGCGATCGGCCTTTGGCTAAGCTTGCGGGTACACGCGCCCTTTCCAATTTCCTCCGAACCCGAACCAATGGCGAATCGCCGAATCGATCGTCATGAAGGTATAGAGAACGGCGATAATCGGCAGAAAAATCCCCAAAAAGGGCGGTTGGCGGTACAGCCGCAACGTCGGAAGCAGGGAAAACGCCATTAATAACCAGTTGGCTAGGGCGATTAAGGCCACGAATCGATCGCCCTCGAGAATTCCCCAAACAAACGCCACTGGCGCCACCCAATAGGTTAACCCCATCCCCAAAATCGTGAAGATTAGCAAAAAGGGGGAATAGTTTAATTGGGTGTAGGCGGTGCGAGCCACCATGTTCCAAATACTCCACAGGGAGTTATAGGGACGCAAACTGCGGGTTTTCTCCGTCAGTCCTACCCAGATGGGATGGCGTTTTCCCGGTTCGCCGCATTTGACGGCGCGGGCGAGACTGCAATCGTCGATTAAGGTCTGTTTGATGGCGTTTAAGCCGCCGATGCGTTCGAGGGCTTGACGGCGGATGAGGATACATCCCCCAGCAGCAGCGGCGGTTTTGTTGTTGATGTCGTTCGCCCACTCGAAGGGATAGAGTTTTTGGAAGAAATACACGAACGGGGGAATCAAACAGCGTTCCCAGAAGCTGCGACAGCGCAGACGTACCATGAGGGAGACGAGGTCGAGTCGTTCTCGTTCGGCGTGGAGGACGAGTTGGCGCAGGTTCGATCGATCGTGTTCGATGTCGGCGTCGGTAAACAGGTAGTAGTCCGGGGCGTCCCGTTTGGCGTGACGCACCCCTTGTTCCATCGCCCACAGTTTCCCCGTCCAACCGGGGGGAAGGGGTTCGGCGGTGAGAACCTCTAAACTGGGGGCGGTTCGACCCATTTCTTTGGCGACGGCTTTGGCGTCTTTGGCGGTGTTTTGGGCGACTTTGGCGGTGTCGTCGGTGCTGCGATCGTCGACGAGAATCACGCGAAAGGGATTGGGGTAATCTTGCAAGAAAAGCGATCGTAGGCTTTGGGGGAGAACGTCGGCTTCGTTGCGGGCGGGAATCACCGCGCAGACGCGGGGAAGTTGATTGAGTTGTAGGGAAATTGGCGTTAGCTGGACGTTCGCACGCCAAAACTGTCCTCGAAAGGCGAGTAAGATAATCCAAATCAGCAGTGAAAGCAGGGTTAGCCCTAAAACGACGGTCTCCATAGTTTCGCTGGTCTCGCATGGTGCTGGTTCAGTTTATCTTGTTGGGCTTGCGATCGCGTCGCCGATGGCTCTGATTCTCAGGTGCGATCGCCCGATTCGGGCAATTCTTCTAAAAATTGCCAAATGGCTTGATGAAACGCTTCGGTGGCTTTCATGTAACAGGCATGTCCGGCTTTTTTTAAAACGACTTTTTGCGCGTTCGCCATTCGATCGAGGAAAATTTCCGCTTGCGATACGGACAGGATTCGATCGTCGTCTCCCCAAATGGCTAACGTCGGGACTTCGATTCCTTCGAGTCGTTTTCTAAATTGAGAAATCCCCACGGGCGCCACGGGAATGTAACCCCGAAGTTTGTCGGGATGCTCGACGAGAAACGGTAGGCTATAGTTTCCGCTCATCGACGGCGAGACGAGAACGGGATGGCTGATATTGGCGGCTTCGAGGAATTGTTCTAGAAAATTGTCGCGACGACCGAACAGCCGTTGCGAGAGTCCGTAGCCGGGTAAATCGACGGCGATCGAACGATAGCCCCGTTCGGCAAAAAAGAGTAAACTTCCCAATTCTCGCCAGGTTTGAGAACTGAAACTCGCTCCGTGTAAAAAGAGAATTACTGGTTTTTCGGGAGTTCCAGCTTCTTGAAGGTGGATGTTTTTATTGAAAACCCGAACGAATCTATTGGCGATTGTTTGCGACATAAAAACCATTGCAAATATACAACAAAGCAAGCTATTAAACTTGGTATATATTGATTATAGCAAAACAAAATATATTTTGAAGCTCGACTCAATCCCTTTGAATTTGCCATGAAATTGAATTATTTATCGACAGAATCTATTTTTTGGAAATATTTGCCACGAATGATTTAGGCTGGCGATAACAGCAATATTATAATGATTTGCGGCAAGATCCCATTTTAGTCAATTTATGTATAAGATTCCCGGTATCTTGTATCTGCCGGAAATCTGGATAGAAAATCGGATTGGTGGAACCAATTTTTACTCGGTTTCTTAAAAGAATATAATCCTAAAAATACAAATAAAATAAGTCATAGAAGCCAAAAATATCGAGTTTATCCATCAAAAATTGGAACGACATAAAAAGCCGATTTTCGATTTCCTATTCGGGTGCATCTCAAAAATGTAAATTTATCAGATCGGAGTCTCTACAATAAATTGAGCGGTTGTTGGGTTTCGCTATCGCTCCACCCAACCTACCGCAAACTCATATTTTTACAAAAGTGATATGCACCCTCCTATTCATTATCCTATTCTCTGTTTTGGACTCCTTTCTTTTTGATTTTGTTACAGAACTGATTGAGGCTTGCGATATAATAAAAAACACGACGCGACTCGTGCCAACCCGAGCGAACTCTATTTTAAAAATACCCCAAAAAATGACTGAACCACGCCTCTCGAGTTTCTTCATCTTTGGAAGTAGCGGCGCAGCAGCCGGGGCGGGACTGTCCGCCACCCTGGGAAACATCGGACTGGTGGGAAGCTTTGGCGGCGTGGGA
>NZ_JBNGCO010000202.1:0-3865 GCF_049974805.1 Baaleninema sp. | reverse complement strand
CCAAAATTTCTCGATTGTGCTGCGAAACGGCGATCGCAGCGATTACATTCTCATCCAAATAAGGAATTCGAGCCGTTTTTCCGCGTTCCAAAATCTGAAACCCGTAAAAAACATTTTGATTAAAAATAACCTTCTTCCCCGGAAACGAGAAAATATTGTCTCCCAAATCTTCCGGTAACACCAAAATATCCCGATGGCGATGGTACATCCGACGAAACTGCGATCGATCCACCACCGGAGTCTCGTTTGCAAACCACGTCACCCGGAACTTTTCTGTAAAATGGACGACATAAGCTTCAAACCCCGCTCGATTGAGAATATCCACGTGATGGTATATCTTTTTATTCCCACCCGTCGGGCGATTGTGGCTAAAACAAAAGTAAAAAATCCTCGGGGTTTGCATTCCAAGCAATTACCATAAACGGCAAATCGATCGCACTCAGACATCTCTATATAACATGACTGCCATTCAAACCCCCCTTGATATCGCCGAAACCTATTTACGAGAGAACGTCGCCGCCAACGCCAACGAAATCGATCGCAACCCCGAAGCCTTGCGTCACGCCTTACAAGGGTTAGCCGATCGATCTCTATTATCCCTGCGGGCAGACAATCCCGAAGAATTCCGCCGTTTCCAAGAAATAATCAGCCGCTATTCCGGGGCATTGGCATTTTTACAAACCCAACATCAAAGTGCCGCTGCCATGCTAACCCAAAGCCGCAACCAAGCCCTCAAACAAACCTATCTCCCCCACCTCGCCAACGGAAAACGACTGCTAGGCGTCGGCTTTTCCCAACTGCGGCGTCGCGGAAACCCTCCCCTGAAAGCCGTTTCCGTCGAAGGCGGCTACCACCTCAACGGATTCGTTCCCTGGGTGACAGGATGGAATTTCTTTGAAGCCTTCGTGGTGGGGGCGATGCTTCCCGATGGAAGTTCCGTCTTCGCAATGATGCCCCTGATTGACAGCCAACAAGCCGACGGCGGGGAGATTTCCTTCAGCCAACCGATGGCGATGGCTGCCTTAACCGCCACCAACACCGTCACCGCCGACGTCAAAAACTGGTTTCTCAGCCAAGACGAGGTGTTGTTCGTCAAACCCCCCAACTGGATGGAATCCAACAGTACCACCAACGTACTCCATCATAGTTTCTTTGCCCTCGGATGCGCTCGGGGCGGCTTAGACATCCTCGCCGACGCCGCCGACAAAAAAGCCTTACCCTTTATCCGTCAAGCCTGGGAAAAACTCAATGGCGAACTAACGCAATGTCGAAACGCCATCTTCGACGCGGAACTCGAATCCATTAAATCCTACCGCGATCGCCTGCAACTGCGAGCCTGGGCGATCGATTTAGCGGTTCGATGTGCCACCGCCGCCGTATCCGCCTGTAGCGGGGCATCCAACGCCAGCCAACACCCCGCCCAACGAGTCTATCGCGAAGCCCTTGTTTTCAGCGTTTCCGGGCAAACCCGAGATGTCATGGCGGCAACACTCGATCGCCTAGTTCGCGACTAATCCCCGATAATCGATCCTGTTGGCGTTCATCAGGGAAAAAGTGTTCCGAAAGCAACTGGCAGCCTGGGCAGACGGACTTATATTCATCCTAACCTTAGCAATTCTCGTTTTTGGATTGGGAAGTTACGGGCTGTACGAACCTCACGAAGGGCATTTCGCCGGAGTTGCCCGCGAAATGCTGTTGCGGGGAGATTGGATTACCCCCACACTCAACGGCTCACCTTATTTAAACAAACCGCCGTTACTCTATTGGTCGATCGCAGCCAGTTACCGCCTCCTCGGAATCCACGAATTCGCCGCCAGACTGCCCCTCGCCTTCGCCGGATGGCTGGGTGTTGTCGTCGTGTGGAAGTGGGGGCGAGAGTTGGGAACCCCCGCCACGGGGCGAGTTGCGGCGTTGATGTTAGCCACCGCCTGCGGCTGGTTCATTTTCGTTCACCAACTCCTCCTTGACGTTTTCCTGGGTTCGTTACTGCTGGCGTCTTACTATTGTCTTTGGCGACTGACGGGAGACAAAACCCCTCGAAAATACCAAATCGCCTTTTGGCTGTTGCTGGGGTTGTGCGTGTTAACCAAAGGTCCTTCGATGTTGGTGTTTCCCGCCTTAGCCGTCTTAGGCGTCATCGCCACGCGATCGCCCACTCGCGTCGTTTCGGCGTTAGGATTGCCCTGGGGTATCCTCCTGTTACTGGGGGTAACGTTGCCCTGGAGTCTCGCCGTGGAACGGGAAAACCCAGGATTTCTACAATATTTTCTGTTCAACGAAAACCTACAACGCATCGCCGACAGTCGCTATCCTCCCGATTACGATGTCTCGAAAGTGGGGGGATTGGAATATCTCGGCATTAGCTGGGTTTGGGGAATTCCCTGGGCGTTGACGCTACCCCAAACCCTGGCGATGTTGTGGCAAGAAACGCAACAGGAAAACACCCGAGTGCGTCGATCGCACAGTACTGCCCTTACCATTTTAGCCATCGGTTTCGCCGCGCCAATTCTCTTATTTTTACCCCTGTCGTCGCGGTTGGTGTATTACGGCTTGCCCAGCGTTGCGCCGTTGATGTTACTCTGTGCCTTATGGTGGACGCAGAGTCGTCGTCGGGGCGATCGATGGGGACGAAAATTCGCCGGAATTACCTACGCCGCCTTGGGAGGATTGCTATGCGTCGCCGCTGTCGGAATTCCCAACTGGCTGTCGCCGCAGTTTCCTGAAATCGTCTCCGAAGCCGTCGTCATCGCCTTAGCCATGGGAAGCGGATGTCTCGTCGGTGGCGTGTTGTTGTTGAAGCGTCGCCCCTATCGCGGTTTGGCTGCCATTATTTTAGGAATGGTAGTGACTTACGGGGCAGTCACCCAAGGATTTATCAAATTCGCCGACGAACGTTCCTCGAAAACCCTCATTACTACGGCAGAAAATCGCCTCGAAGAGACGACAATTTGGACGTTTGAAGGTTCTCGAGAATTGGGGGCAGCCGGGGCGATGAGTTTCTACCTCGATCGCGACGGAACCCCGATTTCTGAGATATCTTCCCAACTCTCTCCATCCAATTTCAATGATTCCGAATTCCCCCTCGGCTGGGTTCGCGGAAAACCGGGATTGGCGTATCCTATTGTATTAGTTCTCACCGACAGCGGCGACAATCGCATCCCTCCCGCTTTCCCCGGAAAACCGCCCCGATATCAGATCGATCGAGCGAGGTTACAGGAACTTTGGCAGTTCGATCGCCCCGTAGTTTTCGTCACCGATTTTCTCCGAAATCCCGACGACATCACCGATCCCTTAAATCGTAATTTACCCGAAAATGCTGGAGAACCGTTAATGTCTGTGGGGCAACGCTATCTTTACGGAAATCCGGCGGCGAGACGGCTGTGGAATTTATCGGAAACGATGGATTCGGACAGTCTGTAAGTTTACGGAATTTTGATTTTTTGAATCTTTGAACTTGCAGGTTTTTGGGGAGAAAACTACAATCTTTCGACAAATCAAGTTTTTTTGATTTTAAAGTTTTTTGTAATTTTAGATATTAGATATTGACAAATAAGATATTATCTGAAACGCTTTCTATATAAGAGTTTCACTGAGCCTGTTGGGTGGGTGCATCTCAAAAATGTCAATTTATCAGATGGGAGTCTCTGCACTGAGTTGAGATATTGTTGGGTTTCGCTATCGCTACACCCAACCTACAGTCTTTCAAGATTTTTCAAACAAGATTTTAAAAACAAAGAACAATGGGTTTTGTTTACATCTTCCAAAGCGGAAACGAGAACTATTTCAAAATCGGAAAAACCAAAGATGACGTGGTACGGGTCACTTAAGGTGGCAAGTCTCGAAAGCTTCTTAGAGAAAGCATTTG
>NZ_JBNGCO010000201.1:0-4147 GCF_049974805.1 Baaleninema sp. | reverse complement strand
GTACCGCCCTACAACACGAGTCAAAACTGTTCGAGTTGCGGGGAAAAGGTGCAGAAGTCTCTATCAACGAGAACCCATATTTGTCCCCATTGTGGCTTCGTTGCCGATCGCGATACGAACGCAGCGATTAACATCCTTAAATTGGGATTGAGTAGGGTGGGGCGCACCCGAATTCACGCATCGGGAGAGATTCCCTCTTGGCTGGCTGGAGAGATCCTGTCAGCTAACGGAGACTCGTAGAACGATGAATCCCCCTGCCTTCAGGCGGGGGAGAACGTCAAGGTGTATTTATACGTTTGCTATCACGATCCCGTCGTTGGGGTCGATCGCAGTCAAACCAACGGACGGGGGGTCCTGCGGGAGTGGTTTGAAATCGACCAACAGACGGAACCCTTAACGGGGCGAGAAATCGAACTCTGTCGAGTGCGGTTGAGGGGACGTCATTACGAACTCTATTCCCCTCAAAATTATCTAGACCCCCAAATTAACGAATTAGATTTCCGCTACCGCCGTCGAGCCCGTTGGCGTCCTTGGAAAACGGTACGGGTGGGGGTGTTAGACAACGCGGAATTTGAAGAGTTTAATGAAGAAATCGATCGCTCCATCGACGGTTTGGGGGATCTCGTAGAGTCTTTAGACGGACTGTACCCCCAGTTACACGGCGTTCGGGAAATCGATCGACTGCAGATGGGTCGCGAAAACACCTCTCTCACCTTTTTCATTATCGAATCGCGCCCTGACGGAGACCTCGAAAGCCAGCGATCGCCCTCTGAAATCGCCCATCACTACGACGCTCTTTATCTTGGAAGCGCGTGGCAAAACATCCTCCTCAACGAGGTTCAAATTCGCTTATTACGGGATTATATTGAAGCAGGGGGGATGTTGTGGATAGAAGTGCCGCAAAACGCTGAACGCTTGCCAATTTTGTCGAGTTTAGAGTCAATTTACGGGGGAAAGCAGGATTGGCAAGATCTCGATCGACGCCATCCCGTCCGCACTCAACCGTTTGCCTTTCAACGATTACCCGCTGGGGAAGCTCTCGAACCGATTCAGTTTAAAGTCTTGGGGGATATCTTACTATGTGAAGGATTATTATCCTTAGCTTGGGGCGTTTCCTTTCCCTTAGAACTCGATCGCGCCGAAATTCGAGCGGCGCAGGAATTGGGCATCAATATTTTAAATTTCTTTCAGTATCTTCGCGAACAGAAACACTTTTCAAACTGGAAATAAAATCATCAATCTAGAATTGAATCGGCAGTAAAAACATGAAAAGCAACCCACCACAAGAGAATTTTTAGTAATTTTTTAAACTCGATATTCACCAAAACAGAAAAATTAGCAGTTCTTTCAGCCAAAAAGTAGCAAAAAAAGTAACGCGCCTGATTGTTCCCTCAATTTTAATACAAACCAATTATCAATAACCAATTATCAATAACCAATTCGCAAATGTATCGAAATCCCGTCGCCAACATTACACCGAAAACGGTTGTCTTCGACCCCGAACGCAGCAGCCGCAGTTTCTTTAAAGTGTCGGTGACGAACACCTCAGAACGCTTCCTGAGCTTTCAAGTGCGAGTATATCCCCAGGGGGCGCAAGGGTCAGAATTTCATCACTGGTATCGCCTCAAACCCCGCGTCTGCGCCAAAAAACCGCCGGGAACCACCGCTGACTTCGAGGTAGAAATCGCCGACAGTCCCATTCCCGGTTCCGAAGGAGAAATTCCCCTCGTCTTCGAGATACAAGCCTTAGAAAACCGACGCCTGGCCACCACCGTCCAAGGACATACCGTCAAAGTGCTGGCGGGGCGATATCTCAGCCTGAACCTCTTAGCCCCCGACAACCAAATTCGCGTTGACGCCGGAAAGCGCGTCTCGATTCCCGTGCGGGTTCGCAACGCCCGTAAAAAAGCCGTCGAGGTGAGTTTACAACTGACGCCGATGGCGCTTCCCCCCGATTGGCTAGAAACCGAAGACGTACAGTTGACAGTGGGGGCGGACAGCGCCGAATCCGCCGCCTTTTCCGTCGTCGTCCCCCAAGCCAGCCAAACCGAAGGAGAGCGTCCCTACGAATTCGCCATCGAGATCGTCAAACCCAAACTGACGCAAAAGGTGCGATCGCTCGGTACCCTCATCGTCAATCCCAGCGGTGTTTTAGAATTCGACTGTCCGACGCGCGATCGCATCTTTCCCGACGACCGAGACAGCGAGCGCGATCGCCCCGAAAAACCCCCGATCGCCCAAGAGTCCAAAGACGCCAAAGCCTTATCCCGCAGCGTTTGTTACCCCATCGAACTGACCAACCGCAGCAACCTGTCCCAAACCCTCAATTTCGAGATTTCGCCTCACACCCACCTCTCGAAAAAAGAGGACATCATCTGTCGCATCGAACCCGAAACCGTCACCCTGAAACCGGGAGAGCAAAAACCCTTTACGCCATCGTCGCCAACCTCAAACAACCGACGTGGTTCGATCGGGAGTTAACCTTCGACGCCATCGCCTCCTCTCCCGATCCTCCCAATATCCGCATCGCCCCCAACCGCCGCCATACCCTAAGTTTGACAGTGCGATCGCTCAGTTGGGCCAAAGGACTGGCGTTGTTGCTGCTGTTACTGGTGTTAGCGGCGGTTCCCCTATTTCGCTACCTCTTCAGCCAACGCCACGCCGACACCGTAAACACCGTGAACTTCATCGATCGAGGAACCCGGGTTTTAAGCGGCTCTCGTGATCGCCACCTGTTCCGCTGGGAAGTCAACCGGCCCCTGGAAAACCTCTATCGCGGTTGGAACGGCGTCTACTTCACCGGGGGCGGAGACGCCGGCGCCAGCGTGCGCGTCTTGCGAGAGCGTCCTCTGAGAGATTCCGAACGGCTCTTAGTCGCCGCCGGACTCACCAACGGCGAAATACAACTGTGGGACGCCGCCTCCAACGCCGCCGAACCCATTCGACGTTGGAACCGCAACCGTAACGGACTTTTCGACAACGTTTTCGATTTGAGTTTCAGCCCCGACACCCGCTATTTGTTCAGCGCCCACGGCAGCGGTTTCGTGCGACAGTGGGATTTAGACGGGTTCGATCGTCCCAATAGCCTCGAAGACCCCAGCCGAGAAATTTATCTCAAAAAAGCCACCTACGCCATCGCCGACACCGACGGCGTCAACGGCGATCGCTGGCTGCTAGTGGGGGGAGAAAAAAATGCCTTCTGGGTGTGGAACTGGAACGATCGACGGGTGTTCGACCTCTCCTCCATCTTTCGCCAAAAAATCGGCGAAAGCGCCTATTTCGAGCCGATTTACAGCAAAACCGATTACATCACCACTATGGCCGTCCGCCAACGGGCCCTCGTCACCGCCGACACCCAGGGTTACGTGAGAATTTGGGATTTAGAGGCCATGCGTGGCTGTTTGCAGGAGGCCGACCGGCCGAAAAGCTTTGAAAAAGAAGGGGCGTGGGAGTACGAGAGAGATTTCGACTACTTCGCGCGAAACTGGACTTGCGATCGCCCCCTCATCCGCTGGCAAGGGCGAGAGACCCATCGCGGTCGTCCCGTGCGATCGGTGGCCCTGACCCACCAAGGACAATGCTACTATCTCGCCAGCGTCGGCGACGACGGACGAGTAGTGTTGTGGTCTTTCGAGGCGGCGCTGTTAGAGCCAGGAAACGCCCGAGAACCGGAAGTCCGAACCTTAGCGCGACTTCCCAGAACCCCCCTCAACAGCGTCGATATCTTCGCCGATATCGATCGTCGATCGATCTTCGTCGTCAGCGACGGCGAGGATGGCAGAATTCAACTCTATCGTCGTAGGATAGCGCCCGATGCCAACTGTCAATAGTGCCATCGTCGCCACCGTCAACCCCATCGAAGAAGGACGCCGAGGACAACCGTTCGACCTGGTGGTGAAAGTCGCCAACTACGGATCTCGCCAAACGCGGGTAGACGTTTGGCTGTCGCCTCAACCCAACGACATCCAAGCGGAGAGTTTGTTAGCCGCCTGGAGCGATTTCGACACCACCTTAAAATCCGCCACCCTCGACGCCGAAAAATCCCTCGAATTCCAATTTCGCTTTCGCATTCCTCCCCAGGCGCGATCGGACGTTTACCAGAAATTTTGGGTCTAAAGCCTCGCCCTTTCAGGGCGACTCTGCTATA
>NZ_JBNGCO010000200.1:0-4180 GCF_049974805.1 Baaleninema sp. | reverse complement strand
ATTTTTCTAAAATTATGCTACTGATAGTCCGTAAGTTTCCATCGTTCCTACGCTCGGCGTAGGGACGCACCTTTCGGACGCTCGGCGTCGAGTCGTCAAACACGGGGCGCAGAGCGCCTCAACTCCCGTTCCCACGCCGAGCGTAGGAACGATAAGACGGGTTAGTTTGATGCTTTCATCAATGGCAGCGTTATTGAAAATTGGTATTACAAAGGTGAGATGCACCCAATTTAACCCCTAATCCCAGCTATCCCAAGTATTGTTAAAAATCGACGTATTGGGAAACACGACCGGATTGCCATTATCCGTCAACCGCCGTTGCAACGCCTCTAACTGCGGTTCCGGATAAGGTAAATCGTCCACCAACTCGTAAGGGGCAATGTCGTTTTCCAACGCAAACGCCGCCGTGGTTCCCACCGCAGCCCCCGCAGACCATTCAAACGAATGAACTCGGTACGCCGCTGCTGCAATGTGACTCGTTGCGATGCTTTTTCCGGCCACTAAAAGGTTGTCTAACTTCTGCGGAATCGTCGATCGCAGGGGAATTTGAAACGGAAACGCTCGTCCGGCGCCTCGCCGTTCCCCCGGACGTTCGTAGTTTCCGGGGGCTTCTGGGGGACTCAACGCCATACAGGGGTGAAAGTCGATCGCATAATGTCCGATTCCCACGGTATCCGGAAACAGGGTCGATCGCATCCGTCGTTCGGCGTCTTCTGGCGGAATCTCCCGTGCAGCCACCGCCGTCGCGTCCAACCCCGACAACACCGCCCACAATTGGCGAAATTCCTTGGGAAGTAAATTAATGCGGTAGAAATCCTCGCGAAAATCCGCTTGGGAAATATCCACTTCCCACACCGTAAACCCGTCGCGGTGCGTCCAGTCGGGACGACCCACAATCCGCCGTCCTTCCCGCATATAGGGATATTTCGACAAACCGTGAGCAGTTCCCATCGGCGAGTCAAACCCGCTCAGATAGCGGTGGTTGGGGTGGGGTTCTTTGACGCCGTCGCCTAATTGGGAATCGGTGGTACCGCGAACCAACCAATAAAAATAGCCGATCGCATTTTCTTCGCCCCGTCGCAGCGTCTCCGTTCGCAGTCCCCCCAGCCAGCCGCCGGGTTCGAGTTGTCCGGTTTCGGCCAGTTGGTTGCGGGTGTAAATCAAGTTGTCCTCAGCGGTTCCGGGGCGATAGTCGTTTCCCCAAGTCCAGTTTTGCATGGAGATGTCGCCGGGATAGATGGGGTATTCTCGCACGTTCCCCGGTAAGTCTTCCTTCGGCTTCATGCTGTGGATGCGGCGATAGGTGTAAACCAGGGTGAAGTCCGCGAGGCGATCGAGTTCGTAGCTGTAATAGGGTTCGTACTGGGGGTAAAATTCCGGCATTTCGTGGTTTTGGGGTTCCTCCGTCGCCTCCATCGCGAAGGTGTAGGTGAAGCCTTGGGTACAGTAAGGATCGCCGGTTTCGCTGGAAGAAGAGGGTTCGAGATAGGAACGAGGATCGATTCCCACGCGATAGGGAACGTCCGCTAAGCCGATGAGTTCTCCGGTTTCTGTGGCGTCGATGACGTACCAGTTGGGGGACCTTCGCGGCGGTTCGTCTTCGTCTAAGGGTTGGGGGACAAATCGAACGATCGCCTTCTCGAATCGATCGGAATCCTCGTAACGATAGGTGTCTTCGATGGTTTCAGACAGGGTAAAGGTATTAATCGGAGGTGCGTCGGGAGCGGGTTTATGTTGAATCGCGATCGCAGCGGAAATGATGTTCCCTTCAGCGTTGTACTCGAGGTCTTTTACAACCGTGTTGGGGAACCATTTCAGGGTTCCATCTCCTGCATCTGCAGCATCTTCGAGGATTTCAAACAGCAACTCGTGGCCGTCGTAGGGCATAAAACAGGACTCGCTGACCCAACAAGCCCCCGGATTGAGAAGATTGTAATGGTCTTCAATGGCAGTTCGTAACGCCAGATAGCCTCGAGGATAGTACAGCAAACTCCGTTGTGTGGCGCGTTCGTCGAGGGCGGAGGTTCCCTGAGATGAAATCTGTCCCCCCACCCAATCGGTAATTTCTGTCATACAGACGGTTTTTCCGTCGAGGAGAGCTTCGTAAGCAGCGGCGGAACCGGATAAGCCACCACCGACAACCAGCAGTTCGCAGGTTTCTTCGATGTCGGGGCTTCTTGGCGGCGTGGCGACGGCGACAGGGACGAGACTCGATGCGAGTAGAGTCAGGGACGCCAGGGAAAGTAACGTCTTGCGCTTCATGGGTCGATTTAAAAACGAGGATATCTGAAGTGTCTTCTAGCAAACACCAAAATTGTGGCGAAATGGTGTCAGTTTTTCAGCCGCCAGCCTTTTTCAGTCGCCAGTCACCCGTCACCTGTTTTTCAGGCTTCGCTGAGAGATACGTCGTCGTCGATGGTGACGGTTCCCGAGGTTAAGACTTTGGCGATAACTCCGGTTCGAGCCTGTCCGAAGTGTTGGGAAAGTGCGTCTAACAGCGGTAAATCGGCTTCTCCGGTGTCGGGGTTGACGTTGATGTTGAAACAGCGTCCGATGGGGGCGGTGACTTCCACGAGGACGCTTCCCAACTGGAGGCGATGTCCAACGAGTTGGAATTCTTCCCAGGCGGAGAGTCCGTCGATGACGAAATTGGGGCGGAATCGCCGAGGATCGAGGGTTTCTAGGCCGACGGCTTGGGCGATCGCGTTGAAGGTACTTTGGGAAATGATGGAAATATGGCCCTGTTGGCGATCGAGATAGCGAACCTTTCCGGTCGCCGTTCCCACGAGGCGAACTGGGGCGGGTTGGGGATGTCTGGCGGCGGGACTGGGGGTGAGGGTTTGCAGGTATTGGGTGAAAAATTCGCCGATTCGATCGCGATCGCTCTGCTCCTCCGGTTTCGCCGACAGCAGGGTTTTCCCCTCCCGTTCCACCATCAAGGTTCCATTATCGAAGTCGTAGTGACAAGATAAGGCAGCTAGTTGCGGCCAGTCGTTTTGAACGGCGAAATGCTGTTTTTTCTGCCAGGGAACGACGGTTTCGGTTCCGGTTCCCGTATCGACAAACATCAATCCCAAGGCGCGATCGCCCACCATTCCCCCATTTTCCCGTAACTCCGCTCGGGCGATCGCCTGGGGGGTCAATCCTTTGACGGGATGTATGAAAATTTGTTGAACTTGCATTTTTTTTCTGCGTTTTTAACAATCATAGAGACTTTCACAATTTTCTATAACAAATAATTTTTGCATGAGATTTTATCGATTTAAAAGGGTCTCCGCCGTTTGCGGGGGAAAATGTATAGCAAAATACAAATACCTGGAGAATCGAGAGCCAAAACCCCTGAAATCTCGTGAAGTCAGTTTTTCTGTCACCCTAAACGGCGAAGAGCCATTTAAAATTGGATTGAAACGAGAAAATCGGGTTTCTTGACCGACAAGTTTAGAGACTATAAGACAGTTTAAAAATGACAAAAACTGACATAAAATACCGATTTTTCAAGAAAATGCCGTTAACTTAATATCAGAGAAAAATGAGAAAACCGGGTTTCTTGACCGACAACTACATCACTCCTGAAACCTCAGTGGTGCAGAAAACTTTTCGAGATCTGGGGTTGACAAAATACATATTATGTGTATTTTGGATTGAGCGAGATACCCGGCATCTCCAAGATGCCGGGTATCTCCGGCAGCCATTTACCGATTTGAGATTTTCAGGCTGACCCTTTAATACGGAGATATCTTTTCTAACAAGGGTTTCAGGACTTTTCTGCACCACTAAGCTCCTGAAACTCTCCGAACCGACGAACTAGAGATTTTCCTTCTGGAAATCCTCTAACAGTTCCACCAATTGACTTTGACCGGAGGTCGGAAGTAAGTCCGACAGCGGGACTTGCGTGCGTCCGCCGCCGAGGGGAACGGAGATGTCTCGTAACACCGCTTGCACGTTGTCCTCGCTGAGGTCGTCGTTTTCCAGCATCGGATAAAACCGTTCGGCGAGGGGGATATGTAAGTGGGCGTCGCCGAGGTAAAGATGCCATTTTGCCACGTCGATATAGATTTTATCGGCGATTTCGGCGGCGAGGGTTTCGATTTCTCGGGTCGTAGCCATGATTTCGTAGAGTTTCGACGTTGACATCCTATCCCAGCAACCCGTTCTGGGTATGCCGGGAGATTCCTTGGGT
>NZ_JBNGCO010000199.1:0-4406 GCF_049974805.1 Baaleninema sp. | reverse complement strand
CAAACCGTGAGGTCTGGAGAATCGCCGCTCTTTTAAGGCGGCGAGTATGTCAACCTCATCCCCCACCCGCAACTCCGCAATATCGGGAGAAGGGGAGCCATTTCTTCGCAGTCCCTGTCCCAGCCCCCCTTTCCAAGGGGGGTAGGGGGGATGGAGAGCCATTTCTTCGGTGAAAGCGACAGGCGATCGAACCTCAGATCGATTGGTCAACAGATCGGTTAAGATTGTGAAGAAATCTATCGTTCTGTTAACAGCGCACCGTCTGGACGCTTTTTATGTCTCTCCCAATTCGCAACGTTGCAATCATCGCCCACGTCGATCACGGCAAAACAACACTGGTTGACGCCCTACTCAAACAATCCGGCATCTTCCGCGAAGGGGAGGACGTACCGGACTGCGTGATGGACTCGAACGACCTAGAACGGGAACGGGGCATCACCATTCTGTCGAAAAACACGGCAGTTCGCTACAAAGACACCCTCATTAACATTGTCGATACCCCCGGACACGCCGACTTCGGCGGCGAAGTCGAACGAGTCTTAGGCATGGTAGACGGCTGCATCCTCATCGTCGATGCCAACGAAGGCCCCATGCCGCAAACCCGTTTCGTCTTGAAAAAAGCCCTCGAAAAAGGCTTGCGTCCGATTGTCGTCGTCAACAAGATCGATCGCGGCAAAACCGACCCTTACGGCGCTGTCGATAAAGTCCTCGACCTCTTCATCGACCTCGGCGCCGACGACGACCAATGTGACTTTCCCTATCTCTTCGCCTCCGGACTCTCAGGATTCGCCAAAAAAGAACCCGACGACGACAGCGAAGATATGCAGCCCTTGTTCGAGGCAATCTTACGGAACGTTCCTCCGCCGATTGGCGACCCGGACAAACCCCTACAACTGCAAGTCACCACCCTCGACTATTCCGATTACTTAGGTCGCATCGTCATCGGCCGCGTCCACAACGGCACGATTCGCGCCGGCCAGCAAGCCGCATTACTCAAAGAAGACGGCAGTACCGTCAAATCCAAAATCAGCAAACTGATGGGATTTGAAGGACTGGCGCGAGTCGAACTCGAAGAAGCCACCGCCGGAACTATCGTCGCCGTAGCTGGGTTTGACGACGCCAACATCGGCGAAACCATCGCCTGTCCCGACGAACCCAAAGCCTTACCGCTGATTCGCGTAGACGAACCCACCTTACAGATGATGTTCCTGGTGAACGATTCCCCGTTCGCCGGACAGGAAGGGCAATTCGTCACCTCTCGCCAACTGCGCGATCGCTTAATGCGGGAACTGGAAACCAACGTGGCGTTGCGCGTCGACGAAACCGACTCCCCCGACAAATTCGCTGTCTCCGGACGGGGAGAATTACACCTAGGAATTCTCATCGAAACCATGCGTCGGGAAGGCTACGAATTCCAAGTGTCCCAGCCGCAAGTGATTTACCGCGAAGTCAACGGCCAGCCTTACGAACCGTTTGAGTTGCTGGTGTTGGACGTTCCCGAAGAAGCCGTCGGCGGTTGCATGGAACGCCTCGGGGAACGCAAAGGCGAAATGCAGGATATGCGGATGGGGAACGGTCGTTCTCAGTTAGAATTCGTGGTACCGGCGCGGGGCTTAATCGGCTTCCGGGGCGAGTTCATGCGTCTGACGCGGGGAGACGGCATCATGAACCACAGTTTCCTCGAATATCGTGCCATGTCGGGAGATGTGGAAACCCGTCGCAACGGCGTTATTATCGCCTTTGAGGAAGGGGTGGCCACGTTCTACGCCCTGAAAAACGGCGAGGATCGCGGTGTCTTCTTTATTACGCCGGGAACTAAGGTGTACAAGGGCATGATTGTCGGCGAGAACAACCGCCCGCAAGATTTGGAACTCAACGTTTGTAAGACGAAGCAACTGACGAACCACCGTTCTTCGACGGGGGACGAGTTGGTGCAGTTACAAGCCCCTGCGGAGATGACGTTAGAACGGGCGTTGGAGTACATCACTTCGGAAGAGTTGGTGGAAGTGACGCCGGAATCGATTCGCTTGCGGAAGATGCCTGCGAAGAAGTTAGCCCGTCGTTAAGATAGTTGGGAAAACCCCGGTTTTTTAGCCGGGGTTTTTGTCTGTCTTCTCTGTGTTCTCTGTGTCGGGTGTGGTGGATTTCTGAAGTTGAATCTAAAGAATCTAAAGTTCAATATTGGGTTTCACTTTCGCTACACCCAACCGACCGAGAAACTACTACAGAGAAAAAACAAGATCGATCGTCAAATCCAACCCTTCAAATGTCGGCGATTCCAGTTTTTTGGATTCTTTAAACTCTTGAGTTTCATAAAGTCCATCAAGCCATTCTAAAACGGTAATTTTAGACTCTGTTGGATCGACAATCCAATATTCAGGAATTTGCAAAGCGGCGTATTCCGATCGCTTGTATCGATAATCGTCTTCTGGATTTCCGGGGCTGACAATTTCCACCACGAGAAGCGGCGGTTCTTCGAGAATGGCAGAAGGCAAATTGCGTAAAGTTTGACGTTGTGATTTCGTAATAATTACTAAATCGGGAATTCTCGATTTTTGCACGCCAGTTCTCACGCCAACGGTTCCGGGGCGAACGAACCAATCTCGATTTGTTTTTTGAATTTCTTGTTTGAAAATGTCTTGTAAAAAATCGATAATATCGGCGTTTAAACCGCTTTCGGGAGGCATTTCAACCAGTTCTCCGTTAACGAACTCGCATTTTATATCGCGATTTTCGGGGTTCGATCGATACTCTTGAAAGCTATATAGCAATCCTAAGTCAATTGTGGCAATTCATAGAAGTGAAACTCAAGATCGAACGAAGATCGGATTGTCTCTAGATCTGTCTCTAGATCCCCGGCATCTCCAAGATGCCGGGGATCTCGCACAGCTCTGGATCGATCGGGGATTTGGCCACGAATCATTTCCTATGGCTATATTTCCTCGGTATCGTTACTGTCATCTCAAAACCCTCCGTATCTTTTGTGTCTCGGGGCGTGAATTTCTGAAGTTGAATCTCAACTTGAATCTCAACTTGAATCTCAACTTGAATGTTGGGTTTCGCTTTTGCTGCACCCAACCGACTGGCGCACGACTGGCGAACTCTCCTTTAAATTCAGTGTAGCGATCGCTCCCCGTCCTCGAGCAACCTACAATAAAAAAGTCCGAACTGGTGAACCTGCGCCGATGGCACCTTCCAAGACCCGACGACGAAAAACCACATCGCCCCAACCGTCCGCCGAACGCCTGCGACAACAAGCCGAACAGGAGTTCGCCGCCGAACTCGAGGAACTCGCCAAAGCCGACACCCGCCAGCGTCCCCCCAACTGGAACCTGTCCCCCTGGGCGGTTGCGACGTACCTTCTCGGCGGAAACCTCGATAACGGCTTCGAGATTTCCCCTAAATACATCGGAAACCGACGCCTCATCGAAATTGCGATCGCCACCCTCGCCACCGATCGCGCGTTACTCTTGTTAGGTGTCCCCGGAACGGCGAAATCTTGGGTTTCCGAACATCTCGCCGCCGCGATTTCCGGCGATTCCACTCTCCTAATTCAAGGAACGGCGGGAACCAGCGAAGACGCTATTCGCTACAGTTGGAACTACGCCAAACTCATCGCCGAAGGCCCCTCTCGAGAAGCCACCGTTCCCAGTCCCCTGATGCGGGCGATGGAAACGGGGAAAATCGCCCGAGTTGAAGAGTTGACGCGGATTCCCTCGGACGTGCAAGATACGCTGATTACGGTTCTCTCGGAAAAAACTCTCCCCATTCCCGAACTCAATCAGGCGGTATCCGCCCAGAAAGGCTTCAACCTCATCGCCACCGCCAACGATCGCGATCGCGGCGTTAACGACCTCTCCAGCGCCCTGCAACGCCGCTTTAACACCGTAGTCCTCCCCCTTCCCGCCACCGTAGAAATAGAGGTTGAAATCGTCCGCCGTCGCGTGGAAGCCTTGGGGCGCAGTTTGGAATTACCCGCCGAACCTCCCGCGTTGCAGGAAATTCGGCGCGTCGTCACGGCGTTTCGGGAGTTGCGCGACGGGGTGACGCAAGATGGGAAAACTAAGTTAAAATCCCCTACGGCGACGTTAAGTCCGGCTGAGGCGATTTCTGTTGTCAGTAACGGTTGGGCGTTGGCGGCGCATTTCGGCGACGGACAATTTCGGGTTGATGACGTGGCTTCGGGGTTGGTGGGGGCGGTGGTGAAAGATCCTAGCCGCGATTCGGTGGTTTGGAAGGAATATCTGGAAACGGTGGTGAAGGAACGAGAGGAATGGCAGGATTTGTACAGGGCTTGTCGTAAGCTCACCCCGGTCTAAAGACGCGGGGCTTTCGCACTAACCCGTTACTCTATCTAGCCAAGAGCAAGATAGAGGGTTGCGCGTTTTGGGAAGGCTTACAGACTC
>NZ_JBNGCO010000198.1:0-4505 GCF_049974805.1 Baaleninema sp. | reverse complement strand
TTCATGGGTAATTTTCGAGGAGATTATATCTCCCACTTTACACGACCAGTGCCAACTGTCTGAATGTTGAGTTCGCACTAAAATTGTTGTTGTTTTTACCAACAGTTTGTTGTGTAGTTGCGTAGTGATAAGTTGCGTAGGTTGGGTGTAGCGAAAGCGAAACCCAACAGCTATTCAGAGTTTGAGGTGATAAGCAGATTTTAGACCGGGTCATCTCAGATTGTATATTCAAATTTACAAATTACACCCGAATCTCCGAAGACCCACGAAGGTCGAATTCTCTCCAGATCCCCGGCATCTCCAAGATGCCGGGGATCTCGCACAGCCCTTGACCGATCGGGGATTTTGCCACGAATCATTCAATATTGCCAGATAGCAAGGTTATTAAAAACTGGTATGATTTAACGGTTTGAAATTTGATTTTGCACTCAAAGTTTTTTTTACAAAAAGGGTGAGGCCAACCGGAAAACCCGTTGAGCCTCACCCTTTCAACCAAATTCAAATCGAACTTTAAAAATTGAACTTTAACGCATGGTGACGAATTCTTCCGCCGAACTCGGGTGAATTCCCACCGTGGCGTCGAAGTCCGCTTTTCGCGCCCCCATTTTCACCGCGATCGCCACCCCTTGAATAATCTCGGCGGCGTTTTCGCCCACCATGTGCGCCCCGAGAACGCGGTCAGTCTCGGAATCAACAATCAACTTCATCAGGGTTTTCTCTTCCCGTCCCCCCAAAGTATGGTACATGGGGCGGAATTTCGAGCGAAACACCTTCACCGCATCGCCGTATTTCTCCCGCGCCTCGGCTTCCGTCAAGCCCACTGTGGCGGCTTCCGGCGTCGTAAACAACGCCGTGGGAACGTTTTCATAACTCATCTGGCGCGACTTTCCGCCAAAGTGCGTATCGGCGAGAACCCGTCCTTCGTTAATCGCCACCGGAGTTAAATTGATGCGATCGATACAGTCGCCCACCGCGAAAATACTGGGATCGTCCGTTTGGTTATATGAATCAGCAACAACTGCACCGTTGTGGGTCTTGACTTCTGTATTTTCTAACCCCAATCCCTCTAGATTGGGTTTACGACCCGTCGCCGCCAAGCTGATAGCATCGGCGATCGCAGTCTCTTCCTCTCCATCGAGGTTCAGTTTCAACTTGCCGTTGTCAAGTTGCTCGATCGAAGTCACATTTGTATTGGTTAAAAAACGAATGCCGTGACGTTGCATTCCCTCCTGAATCTCAGCCCGAATGTCATCGTCAAAGCCCCGTAAAATCTTGTCCCGTCGGATAATCACCGTCACCTCAGAACCCAAGCCTTTGAGAATGCAGGCGAATTCAACGCCGATGTAACCACCGCCGAGAACCACCGCCTGTTTCGGTTGTTCCTTAAGATGAAAGATTTCGTTGGACGTGATGGCGTGTTCCATCCCCGGAATGTCCGGTTTGATGGGTTTTCCGCCCACCGCGATCAGCATTTTCTCGGCGGTGAGGGTGCGATCGCCGATTTGCACCGTATGAGAATCGACGAACTTCGCGTATCCCTCAAACACTTCCACGTTAGACTTATCCAACATCCGCTGGTAAATCCCGTTGAGGCGCGTCACCTCGTCGTTCACCACGCGAATCAATTTCGGCCAGTCGAACTCGCTTTCCACTGGACTCCAACCGTACCCCACCGCATCGCGGAAGAGATCGGAAAAGTGAGACGAATACACCATCAATTTCTTGGGAACGCAACCGCGATTGACGCAGGTGCCTCCCAAGCGATCGACCTCTGCAATACCGACTTTCGCCCCGTATTCGGCAGCGCGTCGGGCGGTGGCGATTCCCCCAGAACCCGCACCGATGACAAACAAATCAAAATCGTAACTCATAATCTTCTCAATTTCCTCTTAACTATTTTTTACAGGAATATAACCGGACAATGCAGATCGAGCCATGTACGTCATTGAGGAAAGAGGGAACCCTTGTCGAGTGCTGTGACGCCACTGAAAAATGTTGCAGAAGTCAGGACAATGTTGTATTACCGCGTCACGCACCGCCTCAAACGGAAGATGGGGAGAGGGAGAGGTGGGGAGAGGGGGAGACAAGGGGAAATTCTCATCACCCCATCTTCCCATCATCTCATCACCACCTCATCCCCCCCTCTCAACCGAGGGCGATATCTAAAAACATCATGCAGACGAATCCCGCCACGATGCCCAGAGTCCCTTCTTGTTCGTAGCTTTTGCGGGCGATTTCGGGAATAATTTCATCGACGATGACAAACAACATCGCCCCCGCCGCAAAAGCCATCGCCCAGGGTAAAAACGTTTGCGCTACGCTCACGATACCCGCCCCGATCGCGCCGCCGACAGGTTCCACCAAGCCCGTGATGAAAGCGATTCCCAACGCATAGGCGATCGAATAGTTCAATTCTCGCAGTCCCAAGGCCACAACCAACCCCTCGGGAACGTTCTGCACGCCAATCCCCAACGCCAGGGCGATTCCGTTGGCCATGTTACTCCCGCCAAAACCAACGCCGACGGCTAAGCCTTCGGGAAAGTTATGTAGGGTAATGGCGATGACGAACAACCAAATCCGTTTGAAGTTCTTTAGCGTCGGCCCCTCTTTGCCTTTGAAAAAGTGTTCGTGGGGAAAGTGGTTGTGGGCGAACCACAACGCCGCACTTCCTAAGATAATCCCCATACCGACAATTAAAGCGGCCACCGTTTCGGAGTTTCCCTGGGCGAGGGCGGCTTCAGTACCGGGAACAATCAGAGAAAACGAGGTGGCGGCTAACATGACGCCTCCTCCAAACCCCAGGAAAATTCCCTGAAGTCGATGTTGGATGTTGTGGGTGAAGAGAATCGGTAAGGCGCCGATTCCCGTTCCCAATCCGGCGATGAGACTGGCGAGGCTTCCAGTGAGGATAACGTCCATCTAAAACGAACTGCCCGACAGGGCATCCTTATTTCGAGAATCTGTATTCATAGCCGTCTGATTGATGAACAGTTGTTAGATATTTCGGATGAACGTCGAAAGGTTTAACCCCAGCGTTCAGTCGAAAGGAAGGGCGAAACCGAATGGCAATCCGTCCTGTGTAATTTCCGGCGAATTTTCCTTGAGGAATTGTCGCCTTGACTATATCGCCCGTTGGGAAACCTTGAAAGGATTTGGCTTTCGGAGCGTGAGTTCTCGGAAAACCGTATTTATCGGAACGACATCGTTGCCGAACTCCGTGACCTTTGGCTGCAACGAGCAAAAGTTTCTCGATCGCGACATCTAATCGATCGGGAGTCGATTTCCCGACGCAAGCCGCATCGAGCCAGTGAGTCTTCGACCCACCCAATCGAGTCCGATTAAACTTAGTCTGTCCGCCCGTTCCCACTTCAACGGGCAATCCAGTTTCTTTCAACTGTTGGTACAGCTTCCAGCGAGTTGCGTTGACGGCTGCCGTATCTTTTAACGGCGCTTTTACCTGTTTCAAAATACGGTCGAGAACGGACGGTTTGCCCGATAGAAACTCGCGAATATCTCGGTTTCCCTTAGCTGGGTTGCACTGATGGCAAGCCAAAGCGAGGTTGGAAACTCGGTCGCTCCCTCCCTTCGATTTAGGATGAATGTGTTCGACCTCTAACGGCAGGTTCTCAGCACCGCAGTAGGCGCACTTTCGACCCCACTTTTCCAACAAGAACTCGCGGATCTCGTAACCCAACAATTCGCTCTGCTGATACTCAATACCACTCACTTCGGGGTTCTGGAGTTTCTGGGTATCGAACCGCACGAGTTCTTGAGAAATCGAGACAATCGGGCAAAGTTTTCGCAAACGGTTCACCCAGGTCATCGTAGTTTCGACCCGATGGTTGAGAGATGGTGGAAGCCAACCCTTCGGACGAGTACGGTTAAGAAAGCGAGGCTTTCGGTAACGAGTTTTTCGATGGCGTCGGGAGCGTCGTAAAGCGCGACGCTTCTCTAAGTCGTTCTTAATTTGCTGTCCGCGATGGCTGAGTTCGGACGCCCAAATGACTCGGTTTTCGGACAGGATAGCCAACCCAGTTATTTTAGAGCCGGGATCGATTTTGAGTTGAGTTTCGGGGACGACACAATCTTTGGCTTCAATCTCGTGCAAGATAAGGGTAAATGGATAGCGACGAAACACCGAACCACGACCGGATTTCAGGAGCCGCCGCGCTTTGGCTGGATGGCATGGTGCTAGGGGTTTTTTGTCTTGGTCGAGAACGAAAACCTGCATAATACACAACTCCCAAAAGGGGTAACGTTTGCCTCGCCAAGGTTACGTCTCGGTACTTTAGGCTGGTCAGCTTTTGGGCTTTTTCAAGCCCCCGTCATAGCCAATAGGCTTGACGGCGGGTTGTTGACTGACCGTGAGGAGAGGGGTTAGAAACAATAACAACAGTTTGACACTCCCCAGCTGTCACGGCGTGGGGATTCTTGGGTCTATGGGGAGCCAACGCTTAACCCCTCGCCAAGCATCTTGACCGTCTGCCCGACGGCTGCAAGTCCAC
>NZ_JBNGCO010000197.1:0-4518 GCF_049974805.1 Baaleninema sp. | reverse complement strand
AATGCTTTCTCTAAGAAGCTTTCGAGACTTGCCACCTTAAGTGACCCGTACCGCGACGCTGGTGGCGTCGCTGATATCGATCGCCGCGTTTGTGGGGACTTTCGGGGACTACGCCCAAGCTTACGCCCCGTTTATGGCGTTGGGAATCGCGTTTGTGTTGTCTCCTATTCTGGCGATCGCCACTGGAGGAAAATATTACATCGCCCGCGAAAACCCCTACGCCAATCCCAACTTTCATCTCAACTTTAATCCCAACTTTCACTTCAACAGCCAGAGGGACACCAGCCCAACGCAGATCCAAATACACGACTTTCAACCCCAAACCGTACAGACCTTAGACGGTCGCGACTTGATGACTTGTTGTATTTGCGAACAGTCTTACGAACCGGCGGATATGGCCTATTGTCCAGTATACGGCGGTTCCATTTGTTCGCTGTGTTGTAGCCTCGATTCGCGATGTCACGATCGCTGCAAACCGGAACTGGATTTCATTAAAAATCCCTTGTTCGAGAAATTACAAGCGGCGTTTCGCGAAAAAATTTCCCCTCATCTCGATGCTAAGTTAATTCGGTTTCTCGGAAGTTTTGCGTTAGTGGTAGGAGTGACCGTCGCGATATTTCTGTTGGTGTACTTTTTCAGCATCACCAGTGTTCGCGAACAGTTTCCCCACCAGTCCGTCGAACTGTCCGAGGTTTTATTCGCGGCGTTTGTGGAACTTTACGCCCCGTTACTGGTGATTTTAGGGATAGCCGCGTGGTGGTACGTTCTCAGCGAAGACAGTCGAGAATTGGCGGAGGACGAACTCGATAAGCAAAACCAACAGTTACAACGAGAAATTCTCGATCGAACCGCTGCTGAAGAAGCGTTACAACAACTTACCCACGACCTCGAGAATCGGGTAAAACAACGAACCTTCGAGTTATCGAGGGCGTTGAAAACCTTAAAAGAAACTCAATCGCAACTGGTTCAAACGGAAAAAATGTCCGGTTTGGGTCAATTGGTGGCGGGTGTTGCGCACGAAATTAACAACCCGGTCAACTTTATTTACGGGAATCTGGTTCACGCTGAAGAGTATATTCAGGATATTTTAGACTTGGTGGCGTTGTACGAGGAAAAATGTAACGCCAGCGACCCAGAAATTGAAGCGAAAATTGAAGAGATAGAATTTGAGTTTATTTCAGAAGACCTTCTCAAGCTGCTGAAATCGATGAAAGTCGGGTCGCAGCGGATTCGGGAAATTGTCTTGAGTTTGCGGAATTTCAGTCGCCTCGACGAATCGGATGTCAAACCTGTGGATTTACATGAGGGAATTGACAGTTCGTTGATGATTCTCGGAAATCGTTTGAAGGGAAAAGGCGATCGATCGGCGATCGAGGTGGTGAAGAATTACGGCGATTTACCTCCAGTTGAATGTTATGCGGGTTCGATTAACCAGGTGTTTATGAATATTTTGACGAACGCCGTCGATGCGTTAGAAGAGTTCCGAACCGCGAAGGAGAAGTCAGGGGAACCCTGTCAAATTCGCATCGAGACGCAAGCCAACGAAACGCACGTGAGGATTTGCATTGAGGATAACGGTTCGGGAATCCCCGAAACGGTCAAACCGAAAATTTTCGATCCGTTTTTTACGACGAAACCGATTGGGAAAGGGACGGGTTTAGGGATGTCGATTAGCTATCAAATTGTTACTGAAAAGCATGGGGGACAGTTAAGGTGCGATTCGGAGATCGATCGAGGGACGCGGTTTGTCATTGAGTTACCAATTTTTACCCAACGGACGAGCCATCGCTGATGTAAAGTCGAAGCGATCGAGATTTCGACAAATTCCTCAGTCATCTTTTAAATCGAGTATTTTAAATCGAGTAAGTTTTGGAGAAAATCAACCAATTGCTGGACTTCAGGGATTGACTCGACGATTTTTAGACTCAACCAATCGGTATCGGTAATCCTTACCGTATTGCTTTTTTCGGGTTTGAGAACCCTGACAATTGAAGCGATTAACGATAATCTCAGAAGACCCACTTTTGGGGTGGAACTCCTCCACCCCAAAACAGCCGATTACGACTCCTTCTTCTCCTTCGGTTTAAACGTCGAAGAAACGTAGAGTTCCTTCAACTGCTTCTTATCCACAGGCGAGGGCGCGTCGGTTAACAAACAGCGGGCTTGTTGCGTTTTCGGGAAGGCGATGACATCGCGAATCGACTCTTCTCCAGCTAACAACATCACCAGACGATCTAACCCATACGCAATTCCCGCGTGGGGCGGCGTTCCGTATTCAAAGGCTTCCATCAAGAACCCAAACTTCTCGTTGGCTTCTTCCTGAGACAAACCAATGGCTTCAAACACCTTTTCTTGAATTTCCCGCTGGTAAATCCGCAGGCTTCCGCCGCCGATTTCGTTTCCGTTCAACACCAAATCGTAAGCTAACGCCCGCGCCGTTTTGATGTCGTTCAAATCCTCGGGATTGGGTGCGGTGAAGGGGTGGTGTAAAGCTTCGAGACGCTTCTCATCAGCGTTCCACTCGAACATGGGGAAATCGGTAATCCACAGCAGGTTAATTTTACTGTCGTCTACCATGTTTAACTCGCGGGCGATGACTTGACGCAAGCGATCGAGGGTTTTGTTGACGGTTTCTGCATCTCCCGCCCCAAACAGCAGTAAATGTCCCGCTTCGGCGTGGGTTCGCGTTAATAACTCTTGGCGTTGTTCGTCGCTGAGGTTGTCTTTAATGGCGCCGATGGTATCGATTTCACCGCCTTCTTTAACGCGGATGTACGCCAACCCTTTCGCCCCGGCTTCTGCGGCTTCTTTAAACAAGTCGCCGCCGGTTTTGATGCGGACGTTGGAAATGAGTTTGCTGGCGTTGGGAATCGGTAAGGCTTTGACGATTCCGCCGGATTTGACCGCACCGGAAAAGACTTTGAAACCGGAATCTTTCATCAAATCCGATAAGTCCACCAGTTCCAAACCGTAACGGGTATCGGGGCGGTCAGTTCCGTAGCGATCGAACGCTTCTTGATAGGTCATCCGGGGAAACGGACGGGGAAGATCGATCCCTTTCACCGCCTTATAAATATGGGCGACGAGTTTTTCGTTCAGGTCGATGACTTCATCGTAGGACATGAAACTCATTTCCATGTCCAACTGCGTAAATTCCGGTTGTCGGTCGGCGCGAAGGTCTTCGTCGCGGAAACAACGGGCGATTTGATAGTAGCGATCGCACCCCGACACCATCAACAACTGTTTGAACAATTGCGGCGACTGGGGAAGTGCAAACCAGTCCCCCGGATTGACGCGACTCGGTACCAAATAATCCCGCGCCCCTTCTGGCGTCGATTTCGTCAAAATTGGCGTTTCGACTTCCAGAAATCCTTCTTCATCTTCCAAAAAACGGCGCATGGCTTTAATGGTTTCGTGACGAAGTTTGATATTGTTGGCCATGCGATCGCGCCGCAAGTCGAGATAGCGGTATTTCAACCGCAACTCTTCCCGCACGTTTTCCGCTTCGGCGGTACTCACTTGGAACGGAAGCTGTTTGCGAACGCTGTTGAGAAGTTCGATCGTCTCAGCGTAAACTTCCACCTCTCCCGTGGGGAGTTTGGGGTTGAGGGATTCTTCCGGACGTTCGTAAACCGTTCCCGTGACGCGGACGACGTACTCGTTGCGAAGGGCGTCCGCTTGTTTGTATGCTTCAGGGGTACGCTCGGGGTCGCCGACGATTTGAACGACGCCACTGCGATCGCGCAAATCCACAAAAATTACGCCCCCGTGATCGCGGCGACGATCGACCCAACCGCAGAATGTTACTGTTTTGCCGATGTGTTCTTTTCGGACAGTGCCGCAATAGTGGGTTCGCATAGTGGAAACAGTGGAGTTAACGCGCTAGGACAAAACTGGAAAACTTTACCATTATGCAGCATGGAGGCATCTGAGTGAAGCGGGGATTTTGAGGAGAGTGGTAGGGTGCGTGACTTGAAAAATCGGGTGTCGATCGCCAGACCGATCGATCGTCACGCACCGCCAACGTACACCGCTCATCAAAACTCCTGGGTCTGAAACCCCGCCCTTTCAGGGCGGCTTTACACAATAGATGCTACAATGTGAGCATGACGCAAAAAGCATTCCGATATCGTTTCTACCCAACTGCCGAACAGGAAGACCTGTTGCGGCGGACGCTGGGCTGTACCCGCCTTGTCTACAACCGTGCTTTGGCCGCAAGGACTGAAGGCTGGTATGAAAGGCAAGAACGGATTGGGTATAAAGAAACGTCGGCGTTGCTGACTGAGTGGAAAAAAGAGGATGAGCTTAGCTTCTTGAACGAAGTTAGCTGCGTCCCCTTGCAGCAAGGTTTGAGACACCTCCAAAAAGCGTTTGCCAATTTTTGGGCGGGTCGGGCTAAGTACCCGAACTTCAAAAAGAAGCGAAACGGCGGCAGTGCTGAATTTACTAAGTCCGCCTTTCGGTGGAAGGACGGAGAGCTTTTCCTTGCTAAATGCTCTGAAGCATTGCCGATTCGTT
>NZ_JBNGCO010000196.1:0-4681 GCF_049974805.1 Baaleninema sp. | reverse complement strand
GATTTGAAACGCCTCGTTCCCGCGATCGCTCTGGCGATCTCCTGTATTTTTAGGGGGGGAAGAGGGAACGGGGAACAGGGAACAGGGAACAGGGAACTGTATTAATTAATGTAAAAATCCCCCCAATAGCAGGATAACGCGCTATAATATAAATAGAAACCTACCAAGTTTGTTTATGTTGCCTTCTGTTTCTTCCATTCTTGCCTCTGCTCCTGCCGTTGGGTTTTCTGGCTCCCGCTCGGTTGTTCCTCCGGCGTCTGTTTCCTCTGCCGTCATCGCTTCTGTTTCTTCCGGCGCTGCTGTGTCGGTTGGGTGTGCGGCTGGCGTGGATCGGGTCTTCCGTTCGGCTTTCCCGTCTGCCCGCGTCTTCTCCGTGGCGTCGTTCGGTCGCGGTCGTGGCGCTTTCGCGGCTCGGTCGGTGGCTTGCGTCCGGTCGGTCGCCCCTGGGGGCGTTTGGGTTTCGTTTCCCGGCCGGCCTTGTCCGGCCGGTTTGTCGCCGTCGTCGTCGTCCGCTCGTTGTTTTTGTGGTTCCGGTTCCGGGTCGTGGGCGTCGTTGGCGTTCGCCCTTGGTCTTGGCGTTCGCTCGTTGGTCTGGCTGCCCCCGTCCGTCCCCTGTCCCGCTGGCTGGGGTCTGTCTCCCGTTGGCGGCGGGTGGTTCGTTTCCTCGGCGGCGCCTCGTCAGTTGTCGTTGTTTTAGCTTGGCTTGGGGGGTCTTCCCCCTCATTTTTTCTGTGGATATAACCCCTTCGGTTGGAGGGGTTATTGTTTTATTTAACAGGGTAACGTGCTATAATATAGATAACCTACCAAGTTAAAGCCATGTTTGAAGTTTCCTCCGCTCTTAAGTCCCAGTTGTTGACACGCCAAACGATTTGGCGATCGATCTTCGGTTGTGAACCAACCTATCGCGAAGCAATGGCGATCGATTTCGAGGTCTGGTCAAACTGCCTTTGGGTTCTCTACCGTCCACAACCCGGCTACGACAAGGGTTTCTGTCGTTTTGTCAGTTTTAAAGACGTAGCGATCGCCGTCGTCGAACACACAGATTGGCGCAGCCAACAACTTCAAGCCTTAAAAGGCGATCCGATTTTCTGTGGAGATAGCAGTTATCTGGTTCGCGGATTCAATAACGATTACAAGGTTTCGATCGACCCAGGTACGAGCGAACTAACTTGCAACTGCAAGCTGTTCCGCTGCTTGAATAATCGTGAGGGAGAATTGCCGGAAGCCTTTCGTGAAGCCTTACATAAGTTTGGACGATACCTTAAATGTCATCACATCTTAGCGGTGGAGGATTTGCTCGACCCGTTCAATACCGAATCAGAACCGCTTTACCTCGAAGACGATCCGTGTTGGTGGATGTCGGGTTAAAAAAATGGGCGGCCGTGAGGCCGCCCGTCGTTTCAATTCAGGGCAGACTCGATCGCCCTCTGAACAAATTGCTCAAGTTCCTGTCCTGACAAACCGAGTCGATCGAATTTGTCTTGGTTTTCAAGCCAGGCTAGAAGCGCCCCTCGGGCGCAATCTTTGTATCTTAATGGCTCTCCCTTCGATCGAGGGAGGGCTTTCTTAACGCGATCGCTCACGTTGAGAGCGACTCGAGCATTCAGCGATTCGTTCCGGTCGGTTGAAAAGCTGTATTCGGTAATGGTGGGATTCCCACCCGGTCTTCCTCTAGGCATCGTTCTCTTTTTTTTAACTCGATACCCTACTATAACACTTGACATTTAGCGGGATAACATGCTATATTATATTTAACCGAAGGGGAGAAAAACCTACCAAGTCGCCTCCCCAACGGCGAAAACCTTTATCAGGTCTATTGAAATGGTAACAAAATCCTTATCCTTCTACGAACGGACGCGCGATCGGCTCGAGAAGAAGATCAACGAGAAAGCGGCAGAGTTCGAGCGGAAGTACGCGGGGTACTTACCAATTTTTCAACACAAATTCAAGCGCTGGATTGAAGAATATCTCGATCGAGTTTTGGAGAATGTTCTCGAAAACGGATTCGACAACCAACTCAGCTTGGAAGACGAAATTAAATCAAAGGTCGAAGAGGAGAGCGAACTGATTGAATTCTTCGGAGCAATCGATCAAATGCACGGAGAACTGCCACCGCTAGAGGCAACGCTCGAAGAATTTGCCCATTTGGTAGAACCGACTGCCTAATCAACTGGGGAGTCTCCGAGGCTCCCCTGCAAACCTTCTATCTCCACAGAAAATGTTTTTTGAACTACCCCCCCAACCCCCCCAACCCCCGATCATTTCGCAACAACCCGAAGAAATTCGATCGGCAGAATTGCTAAGCCGATACACGCAAAGTTGTGGAAATCCACACAACTTTGCCAGAGAGACAGTTTGGATTGAAGCAGTTCTTCGCCAGGGCGTTAACGACGTCCTGATTATCCCCGACAACGAGTACCACAGCGAATCTGCCAACCGTGTGATTCAAGTCCTTCGCGTTCGGCACTCAGTGATGGTGTTGACTTGCTCTGCTAGTCGCTGGACAGTCAACGGAATTATAAATGAGGTAGCCAATCGATACGGGTCTGAAGATTTTTATTACCGATATCAGGTGCTCAGTTCGCCCGTTCATGGAGGATTTTTTGTAATCCAATTCGACGGGTATCCACCGCGATACTGGAATAAAGATTAACTTTCTCGGGAGGCTTCCACGCCTCCCATTCAACCCCGTTATCTCCACAGAAAAATGAATAGCATTACAATCGACACCACCGCTAAACAGATTCGATCGAACCCCATACAACCCCCGACCAAACCGGGAGAGTGGTCGTTGAGGCAGATCGAGGAGGTTCTGAGTCGGCCGATTCCTCGATCGCTTCTCCAGTCAAAGCGACTGGGAGGATCAACCGTGTTTTTTTTGTCTTGGTACGAGGCTGCCAAGATTTTGTCAAAGTATTGCCCCGGCTGGAACTGGAGGATTATCTCGGTTCACTGCACGAGCGATCGCATATTCCTTGTTGGTGAGTTAGCCGTGCCAACAGCAGACGGAATGGTGGTGCGGCACGCTACGGGAACTGAGGAACTGAACTGCAATTCCTACGGCGATCCCAGCAGCAACGCTGAATCGATGGCATTTCGCCGCGCGGCTGCCAAGTTTGGGCTGGGACTATATCTCTATCAGAAATAAGCCCTTGGGAACGGCGATCGCCCTCAAAGGATCGCCCCCTGTCGTCTATCTCCACAGAAAAAAATCCGAGATTTGGATTTACGATCTCGCGAAACACCCTGGCGATCTTACGGGCGCTCAGAGACCTGAAACTCGTAGAAATTAAACCCCAAAAGGGGTACAGACAGCCAAATCGGTATTTCAGGACTTAGACGCCACCACATTGGCGATCGCCCTCAACAACTCCCCGAGTTGCTCCTTGGGGAGTTGTTCAATTGTCGAAATCAGTTCGCTTCCTTGAAGACCGATTTGAATATTTATAGAAGAATTTATCGTGTTGCATCCGAAGACGACGGAAAGCCCGTAGCGCCGAGCCTCAGTTTCCAACACCTTCGATCGAAGTTCTGGCGGCAGTTCGTGGAGTTCTTCGGCCAGAATTTGCGATCGCTGGTCAGGCGGAAGAGATCGCAACAGCTCTTGAATATCCGTCAACTCCACCGGCCGCACCCCGTTTTCAGACATCGTTCCATATTTACAGACTTTTTGACATGGTTAACGTCTTGTTAAAACTTTGTCATCGGTGGAAGTACGGGATTTCCCAGCCAGCCGTTCGCCAATTAGCCTCAAAATTTCGGCCAGTTCGCTCTCTGGGAGCGACCAGATAAGGATTTGTTTTTCGCGGTCAGTCAAACCGTGGACTTCAACTTTGCCAATTTGACTGACAAAATCATTAATTGCGCCTGGGCTTAACTCCTCTAAGCCCATCAAAAGACGTTCAAGCGTCTCAACTTTTAGATCGCCTCTTCCACACTGAAACCGGCTCAAGTGAGTTCGAGAAACCCCGGTGTGTTCGTGTAACGCAACATCCGTAACGCCGTGGGATTGTCGGACTTTTTTGAAAGCTTCACGAATGTTCATATTTAAACAAAAAAACGCAAGTGGTACAATAATATTTAACTCACACCACTTGCGACAATCAAATTATATTCTATACCAATTATGACACAGCATCACCGAATACAGCTAGAAGACGCGATCGAAGACTACGCCGCAGGTCTGCTCACAGCCACGATCGCCTACTGGATTCGCATTCATACCCAACAAAACCAAGTTGTAGCAGTCGATCGCTCGCGGTCGATCGAATTTGTCCTGACTGAGAAGGACGAGGAGGTGTAGCGATGGCACGCCAGCAAGAGCAATTCTACCCCCTCACCGAGTCGGAGCTGTCTACTGTCAGCCAAGTTCTCAAAGCGGCCGAGCTGAAGGTTTATCTTTGGCTTTCGATTCAGATGCCGTTTCCCGATAGCGCCCCCATCGAAATCGACACCGAACGGATTGCCGAATCTCTAGGTCTCCACCGGCGCACCATTCAAATCGCACTCAACAAACTCAGCGAACTGGGGCTGTTCGGGTGGGAAGCCGTTCGCGCCAAAATCTGGCGATTCTCGTTCCGAGACGCTTCGCGATCGCCCGTTCGCCAAGAGAACAACCGATCGCGATCCACAGATCGCCAAAGCGATCCACAGATCGCCAAAGCGATCCACAGATCGC
>NZ_JBNGCO010000195.1:0-4803 GCF_049974805.1 Baaleninema sp. | reverse complement strand
CGATCTGTGGATCGCTTTGGCGATCTGTGGATCGCTTTGGCGATCTGTGGATCGCGATCGGTTGTTCTCTTGGCGAACGGGCGATCGCGAAGCGTCTCGGAACGAGAATCGCCAGATTTTGGCGCGAACGGCTTCCCACCCGAACAGCCCCAGTTCGCTGAGTTTGTTGAGTGCGATTTGAATGGTGCGCCGGTGGAGACCTAGAGATTCGGCAATCCGTTCGGTGTCGATTTCGATGGGGGCGCTATCGGGAAACGGCATCTGAATCGAAAGCCAAAGATAAACCTTCAGCTCGGCCGCTTTGAGAACTTGGCTGACAGTAGACAGCTCCGACTCGGTGAGGGGGTAGAATTGCTCTTGCTGGCGTGCCATCGCTACACCTCCTCGTCCTTCTCAGTCAGGACAAATTCGATCGACCGCGAGCGATCGACTGCTACAACTTGGTTTTGTTGGGTATGAATGCGAATCCAGTAGGCGATCGTGGCTGTGAGCAGACCTGCGGCGTAGTCTTCGATCGCGTCTTCTAGCTGTATTCGGTGATGCTGTGTCATAATTGGTATAGAATATAATTTGATTGTCGCAAGTGGTGTGAGTTAAATATTATTGTACCACTTGCGTTTTTTTGTTTAAATATGAACATTCGTGAAGCTTTCAAAAAAGTCCGACAATCCCACGGCGTTACGGATGTTGCGTTACACGAACACACCGGGGTTTCTCGAACTCACTTGAGCCGGTTTCAGTGTGGAAGAGGCGATCTAAAAGTTGAGACGCTTGAACGTCTTTTGATGGGCTTAGAGGAGTTAAGCCCAGGCGCAATTAATGATTTTGTCAGTCAAATTGGCAAAGTTGAAGTCCACGGTTTGACTGACCGCGAAAAACAAATCCTTATCTGGTCGCTCCCAGAGAGCGAACTGGCCGAAATTTTGAGGCTAATTGGCGAACGGCTGGCTGGGAAATCCCGTACTTCCACCGATGACAAAGTTTTAACAAGACGTTAACCATGTCAAAAAGTCTGTAAATATGGAACGATGTCTGAAAACGGGGTGCGGCCGGTGGAGTTGACGGATATTCAAGAGCTGTTGCGATCTCTTCCGCCTGACCAGCGATCGCAAATTCTGGCCGAAGAACTCCACGAACTGCCGCCAGAACTTCGATCGAAGGTGTTGGAAACTGAGGCTCGGCGCTACGGGCTTTCCGTCGTCTTCGGATGCAACACGATAAATTCTTCTATAAATATTCAAATCGGTCTTCAAGGAAGCGAACTGATTTCGACAATTGAACAACTCCCCAAGGAGCAACTCGGGGAGTTGTTGAGGGCGATCGCCAATGTGGTGGCGTCTAAGTCCTGAAATACCGATTTGGCTGTCTGTACCCCTTTTGGGGTTTAATTTCTACGAGTTTCAGGTCTCTGAGCGCCCGTAAGATCGCCAGGGTGTTTCGCGAGATCGTAAATCCAAATCTCGGATTTTTTTCTGTGGAGATAGACGACAGGGGGCGATCCTTTGAGGGCGATCGCCGTTCCCAAGGGCTTATTTCTGATAGAGATATAGTCCCAGCCCAAACTTGGCAGCCGCGCGGCGAAATGCCATCGATTCAGCGTTGCTGCTGGGATCGCCGTAGGAATTGCAGTTCAGTTCCTCAGTTCCCGTAGCGTGCCGCACCACCATTCCGTCTGCTGTTGGCACGGCTAACTCACCAACAAGGAATATGCGATCGCTCGTGCAGTGAACCGAGATAATCCTCCAGTTCCAGCCGGGGCAATACTTTGACAAAATCTTGGCAGCCTCGTACCAAGACAAAAAAAACACGGTTGATCCTCCCAGTCGCTTTGACTGGAGAAGCGATCGAGGAATCGGCCGACTCAGAACCTCCTCGATCTGCCTCAACGACCACTCTCCCGGTTTGGTCGGGGGTTGTATGGGGTTCGATCGAATCTGTTTAGCGGTGGTGTCGATTGTAATGCTATTCATTTTTCTGTGGAGATAACGGGGTTGAATGGGAGGCGTGGAAGCCTCCCGAGAAAGTTAATCTTTATTCCAGTATCGCGGTGGATACCCGTCGAATTGGATTACAAAAAATCCTCCATGAACGGGCGAACTGAGCACCTGATATCGGTAATAAAAATCTTCAGACCCGTATCGATTGGCTACCTCATTTATAATTCCGTTGACTGTCCAGCGACTAGCAGAGCAAGTCAACACCATCACTGAGTGCCGAACGCGAAGGACTTGAATCACACGGTTGGCAGATTCGCTGTGGTACTCGTTGTCGGGGATAATCAGGACGTCGTTAACGCCCTGGCGAAGAACTGCTTCAATCCAAACTGTCTCTCTGGCAAAGTTGTGTGGATTTCCACAACTTTGCGTGTATCGGCTTAGCAATTCTGCCGATCGAATTTCTTCGGGTTGTTGCGAAATGATCGGGGGTTGGGGGGGTTGGGGGGGTAGTTCAAAAAACATTTTCTGTGGAGATAGAAGGTTTGCAGGGGAGCCTCGGAGACTCCCCAGTTGATTAGGCAGTCGGTTCTACCAAATGGGCAAATTCTTCGAGCGTTGCCTCTAGCGGTGGCAGTTCTCCGTGCATTTGATCGATTGCTCCGAAGAATTCAATCAGTTCGCTCTCCTCTTCGACCTTTGATTTAATTTCGTCTTCCAAGCTGAGTTGGTTGTCGAATCCGTTTTCGAGAACATTCTCCAAAACTCGATCGAGATATTCTTCAATCCAGCGCTTGAATTTGTGTTGAAAAATTGGTAAGTACCCCGCGTACTTCCGCTCGAACTCTGCCGCTTTCTCGTTGATCTTCTTCTCGAGCCGATCGCGCGTCCGTTCGTAGAAGGATAAGGATTTTGTTACCATTTCAATAGACCTGATAAAGGTTTTCGCCGTTGGGGAGGCGACTTGGTAGGTTTTTCTCCCCTTCGGTTAAATATAATATAGCATGTTATCCCGCTAAATGTCAAGTGTTATAGTAGGGTATCGAGTTAAAAAAAAGAGAACGATGCCTAGAGGAAGACCGGGTGGGAATCCCACCATTACCGAATACAGCTTTTCAACCGACCGGAACGAATCGCTGAATGCTCGAGTCGCTCTCAACGTGAGCGATCGCGTTAAGAAAGCCCTCCCTCGATCGAAGGGAGAGCCATTAAGATACAAAGATTGCGCCCGAGGGGCGCTTCTAGCCTGGCTTGAAAACCAAGACAAATTCGATCGACTCGGTTTGTCAGGACAGGAACTTGAGCAATTTGTTCAGAGGGCGATCGAGTCTGCCCTGAATTGAAACGACGGGCGGCCTCACGGCCGCCCATTTTTTTAACCCGACATCCACCAACACGGATCGTCTTCGAGGTAAAGCGGTTCTGATTCGGTATTGAACGGGTCGAGCAAATCCTCCACCGCTAAGATGTGATGACATTTAAGGTATCGTCCAAACTTATGTAAGGCTTCACGAAAGGCTTCCGGCAATTCTCCCTCACGATTATTCAAGCAGCGGAACAGCTTGCAGTTGCAAGTTAGTTCGCTCGTACCTGGGTCGATCGAAACCTTGTAATCGTTATTGAATCCGCGAACCAGATAACTGCTATCTCCACAGAAAATCGGATCGCCTTTTAAGGCTTGAAGTTGTTGGCTGCGCCAATCTGTGTGTTCGACGACGGCGATCGCTACGTCTTTAAAACTGACAAAACGACAGAAACCCTTGTCGTAGCCGGGTTGTGGACGGTAGAGAACCCAAAGGCAGTTTGACCAGACCTCGAAATCGATCGCCATTGCTTCGCGATAGGTTGGTTCACAACCGAAGATCGATCGCCAAATCGTTTGGCGTGTCAACAACTGGGACTTAAGAGCGGAGGAAACTTCAAACATGGCTTTAACTTGGTAGGTTATCTATATTATAGCACGTTACCCTGTTAAATAAAACAATAACCCCTCCAACCGAAGGGGTTATATCCACAGAAAAAATGAGGGGGAAGACCCCCCAAGCCAAGCTAAAACAACGACAACTGACGAGGCGCCGCCGAGGAAACGAACCACCCGCCGCCAACGGGAGACAGACCCCAGCCAGCGGGACAGGGGACGGACGGGGGCAGCCAGACCAACGAGCGAACGCCAAGACCAAGGGCGAACGCCAACGACGCCCACGACCCGGAACCGGAACCACAAAAACAACGAGCGGACGACGACGACGGCGACAAACCGGCCGGACAAGGCCGGCCGGGAAACGAAACCCAAACGCCCCCAGGGGCGACCGACCGGACGCAAGCCACCGACCGAGCCGCGAAAGCGCCACGACCGCGACCGAACGACGCCACGGAGAAGACGCGGGCAGACGGGAAAGCCGAACGGAAGACCCGATCCACGCCAGCCGCACACCCAACCGACACAGCAGCGCCGGAAGAAACAGAAGCGATGACGGCAGAGGAAACAGACGCCGGAGGAACAACCGAGCGGGAGCCAGAAAACCCAACGGCAGGAGCAGAGGCAAGAATGGAAGAAACAGAAGGCAACATAAACAAACTTGGTAGGTTTCTATTTATATTATAGCGCGTTATCCTGCTATTGGGGGGATTTTTACATTAATTAATACAGTTCCCTGTTCCCTGTTCCCTGTTCCCCGTTCCCTCTTCCCCCCCTAAAAATACAGGAGATCGCCAGAGCGATCGCGGGAACGAGGCGTTTCAAATCACAGGATCGAACGTTCTAGGCGTTGCCATCGTGGATGATCGCAGTAGAGTCCTGAAGCTGAACGAACCCATCTGTCAACTGCTGGGTCGATCGACCGAAGAAATCCGAGAGCGTCGTCTCGTC
>NZ_JBNGCO010000194.1:0-5024 GCF_049974805.1 Baaleninema sp. | reverse complement strand
TTCATGGGTAATTTTCGAGGAGATTATATCTCCCACTTTACACGACCAGTGCCAGCGTCGCCCCAAATCCCACCGGATTGATGTTATATAAATGAGCGCGTTTGAATTCGATATAGGACGGACTCCATCCCAGGGGTTTGTTCACCACCAAGTCCGCCACTAACGCCCCCACCCAGGCGATCGCCACGTTGGAATACAGTCCCAACACCGCTTCGAGGGTTTCAAACACCCCCAACTCCATCAACAGCAGGGAAATCGCCACGTTAAACACCAACCACACGACGCGGCCGGGGTGGTTGTGGGTCAATCGCGAAAAGAAGTTCGACCAAGCCAGCGATCCGGCGTAGGCGTTGGTGACGTTGATTTTGATTTGGGACACGATGACGAACAGCGTTCCCACGGCCAACACAACCGCCGGATCGCTAAACATATCGGAAAATCCCGCCAAATACATTTGAATTGGCTCTTTCGCCTTCGCAAAGGCGACGCCGTGATAAATCGCCAAAGAGGCCAGAAACGCCCCACCGATTTGTTTGGCCCAACCTAAGACAATCCAACCCGGACCGGCGGACATCACCGCCACCCACCACCGAACTCGGTTGTGTTTTTCGCGATCGGGTAAAAATCTTAAATAATCGACTTGTTCTCCCAACTGGGCGATTAAGGAAAAGGAAACGGTGGCCGCCGCCCCGAACAATAAGGGATCGAACGCCGTTCCACTGGGAGAATTTCCAGCAAAATTCAACCAGTTAGAAAAGGCTTCGGGTTCTTTATGAAGGACGAAAAGGTACGGAGATACCATCAAAACAAGCCACAGCGGTTGTGTCCACAGTTGCAGCCGATTGATGAACGTTACCCCGTAAAAAACCATCGGGATAATAATTAGGGAACAGAGGAGATAGCCCCAGGCTAAGGGAAGATAAAAATACAACTCTAACGCCTGGGCCATAATGGCCGCTTCTAGGGCGAAAAAGATGAAGGTAAAGGAAGCGTAAATGACGGATGTGATGGTCGAACCGATGTAACCGAATCCCGCGCCCCGCGTTAACAAATCCATATCGATGTTGTATTTAGCGGCGTAGTAGGTGATGGGAATTCCGGCGAGTAAAATAATCAGACCGACGACGGTAATCGCCCAAAAAGAGTTGGTGAAACCGTAGTTAATAGCAAGGGAGCCGCCGATGGCTTCGAGGGCGAGAAAGGAAATTCCTCCGAGAGCGGTGTTGGCTACGAGCAGTTCTGGCCACTTGCGAAAGGATTTGGGTGCGTAGCGTAAGGAGTAGTCTTCTAGGGTTTCGTTCGCAACCCAAGTGTTATACTCTCGGCGTTCTTTGAGAATTCTGGGGGGTGAAACCATTGCGATATTCCCGGGAAGGTTTTGACGGTTGAGCCAGATTTTTAATGCTTTATTTTGGTGTTTTTTTGGGAATCAGTCAAACAAAGAAATAGAAAAAACACCAAATATTATTAAGATTTAATTAAATTATTGAATTAATATTAGAGAAATACAATTGACTTAATTGAGGAATTTTAACAATACTTATTGCAATAAATTATCCGATTAATTATCGATTAAAAAACGCACGGTAAGCCAATTTTATTGAGGAAAGCGATCGCAATTCCCGGCTATATCCGTATTAATACTCTTTACTCTAGTTTAATTTTCGGAATCTTGACAAGGTTGAAAATACTGACCTCGATTGCAATTTTGTCAAATTTTCAATACATTTTGTTTAGAAATATAGAGATATGTTGATATTCTAAAAATGTCATGTTATATCGGAGGATCGATCGTGTCAGCCATCGAACGTTGGAATCCCGCACGAGACGGAGAACTGTCCGAAGCCGCGATGCGCGAAAAACTCGAACGACAGGGGTATCGCGTGTCTCGCTATGTTTATCCACCGGGAACCTATTTTCCCGACCACACCCACGCCATCGATAAAATCGATGGGGTTCTCTCGGGGCGGTTTCGTCTGGTTCTGGAAGGACAAGACGCGATTTTGGAAGCTGGAGACTGTATCGCAGTCCCCCGAAACGCCGTTCACAGTGCGGAAGTCCTGGGAAACGAACCAGTTGTCAGCTTGGACGCGACGAAAGTTTGACAGGGATGGAGTCGAAATTTGAGAATTCAACTTTCTTCACCCCAGAGACACAGAGGACACAGAGGATTTTTCAGGGTTGAGAATCTTGAATCTGAGAATTTTCGTGAAGAATTATCGCGAGAGGGCGACAACGGCGTTTTGTCCGCCGAAGCCGAAACTGAAACAGAGGGCGCGATCGATCTTCGCCACCCTCGCCGTTTCCACCAAGTCTAAGTCGAAGTCGCGATCGCGCAACCCCACGCAGGGCGGTAACACCCCATCGCCCATCGCCAACAAACAAAACGCCACCCCCAACGCCCCCGACGCGCCGATGCTGTGTCCCGTCGCCCCTTTGGTGGAACTCACGGGGACGCCTTGGGGAAACAGATGTTGTAGCAAATAGGCTTCGCTGCGATCGTTGAGTCGGGTACTGGTTCCGTGGGCGTGAACGTAGTCGATATCCCCCGGTTGGAGTCCCGATCGATCGAGACAGGTTTTCACCGCCGAAATCGCGCCGCGACTTTCCGGTTGGGGGGCGCTGACGTGGTAGCTGTCGGCGGTTAAGCCGAAATCGAGAATGCGTCCGTAAATTTTGGCGTTGCGCTGTCGGGCGACTGCGGCGGATTCGAGGACGAACAGGGCTGCGCCTTCGGCTAACGCTAAGCCTTCCCGGTGGCGATCGAACGGATAACACCCGGTTTTCGCCAGCGCCCCCATTTTGTCGAAACTGGCGAGAGTCAAGGGTGTAATCGGCGTTTCCACCGCCCCAGCCAGGACGCGATCGCACTGTCGGCTGCGGATGAGCTGTACGCCTTGCGCGATCGCCCAAATTCCCGTGGCGCAGGCGGCCATCGGCGCCAACACCGGCCCTTGGGTTTTCAGGAATCGAGCGATGGCGATCGCTCCCATGTGGGGTAACGCCTGTAACCAACCCGACAGGGTATCTGTCTGCATCTGTCGGTTGAGAAACTCCCAACGCCCCTGCTGACTGCGACTCGAACCGAGAACGACGCCGCAATCTCTCAGAGGCGTTGGGACAGATCTGTCTGAAAAAGATAAATCCGAAGGAGATAAATCCGCGTCGTCGATGGCCTCAACCACAACCGTTTTCGCCAGGTCGAGAAAATCGGCGGGTCGATCGCCCAACAGTCCGAGCGGCTTCGACGAAAGTTCGGGAAACGGTTGTGACATCTGCAATCCCGACTTTCCCGAAATCAGTTGCATCCAAGTGGTGGCGAGATTTCCGAGGCTCGATCGCGCTCCGATTCCCGTCACCACAACATCGATATCGAACTGGACGTCGCTCAACTTACCGCTGCAAGTTCTCCAAACCTTCCGTCACCGTCACCGAATCGATGCGATCGCCCTGCTCGATATTATCGACGACCTCCATCCCTTCAGTCACGTAACCGAACACGGCGTAATTGCCATCGAGAAAATCGAGATCCGTCAGGGCGAAGTAAAATTGAGCCGATGCCGTATTGGGCGGGGTCGATCGCGCCATGGCCACGGCACCGCGACGGTGCGTCAACTCCGGCATAGCGTCAACCCCCGCCTGTGCTAAGGTTTCGCCATAAACAGGTTCGTCGGCCCCTTCCGGTTTGATTTCCAAGGGAATGTAGCGCGGTTGCTGCGTCTCGGGATCGATATAACTTCCCGTTCCCAACCGCGACACGGGAGTTTCGGGATCTTTACTCAAGGGATCGCCCCCCTGCACCACAAAAGGTTCCGGTTGGCGGACAACGCGGTGAAACGAGGTGCCATCGTACAGGCCGCGTTCGGCGAGATCGACAAAATTCCCCGCTGTAATCGGGGCATCGTTCCCATCGACTTCGATGGTAATCGGCGATCCCTTCACCACCATCACCACCGTAGCCGTACCCTTGAGTTGCGGTAAACCCGCAAACTGTTCGGCAGTCGCAGCCGGAGAGCCATCGGAACTCGGCGAAGCACTGCTGGCCACCTCACCCGACTGCGAACAGGCGGAGAGTGCCAACAGGCTCACCAAAACAAACGGCAGGACTTGACGTCGGAACTTCCAGAAGAGCATCGCTTTACAATCCTTCCAGGGGAACGCCGAGAAACCTCGCCAGTCGAGCGCCTTGGTTCTCGATTTCAGCCAAAGACAGCGGTTGTCCGACGCGGGTTAGCGGCACGTCGCGCATTCCTTTGACGCGAAGGTACAAGGTGCGTTTGGGGTTGATGCCGTCTTTCACGTCCACGCGAATGGATTTCACGTCGTTGACGTTACAAGTCACCTCAATGCGGCGATTTTTACCGGGGAAGCCCCAGCGGAAAATATTAATTTTTCCAGTTTCGAGATTAAATTCGTTGTAGCCGCCGCCTACGTCCCACCCAATCACGAACCATAGGTACAGCGACAACAGAATCGCCGCGCCGCCGTAAAGTCCCATGACTAACCCTTGGGGAACGAAAGTCAGTTGCGTCGGGTCGGCAAAGGGCAACAGGTTGACTTGAGAGTAACTCGACAACCCCGCCAGCAGGAAGCCCACGCCGCCGAGGGAGACGACGCTCGCCCAAAAGTAGTTGCTAAATCGGCGCGATCCCAGAACGGGCTGACGGAGGATGCGATCGCTCGTCGTTACAGTCTGTGCGGTCATAGAGTTTTTTAACTTTGTTTAACTAATCTTGACGTTTGGGCGTTTTTAGTATCTAAACCTCGTCGCAGAGAGAAGGACGGGCAAAATTCTTAAAAATTCTAGCCTTTCAACGTTTAAATTTTTCGATCGACTCCCGGCCAATTCGCCTGACTTGATGACATAGTATATAGTTATGTTAACTTAATTAGAAACCTTGCAACAGACTTTAAAGCAAGGAGGCTTGAGATTCCTATGACCATCGCAGTCAGCCGCGCGCCAGAGCGAGGATGGTTCGACGTCCTCGACGACTGGCTCAAGCGCGATCGATTCGTCTTCGTCG